>CATPAS010000303.1 GCA_955652075.1 uncultured Gaiellaceae bacterium
TCGTCGGGGAGTCGGGTTGCGGCAAGAGCGTGACGTCGCTCGCGATCCTCGGGCTGCTCGCGGGGAACGGCCGCGTCCGCTCGGGGCGTGCCGTGTTCGAGGGGCGCGACCTGATCCAGCTGAAGGACCGCGCGCTGCGAGGGATTCGCGGACGCGAGATCGCGATGATCTTCCAGGACCCGATGACGTCGCTCAACCCGGTGCTGACGATCGGCCGGCAGATCCGGGAGACGCTCGAGACGCACTTCGACATGAACCGTAAGGAGGCTGAAGCCCGCGCCGCCGAGCTGCTCGACCGCGTCGGAATCCCGAGCGCGAGGGCGCGGCTCCACGACTACCCTCGCCAGTTCTCGGGCGGCATGCGCCAGCGCGCGATGATCGCGATCGCACTCGCCTGCGAGCCGAAGCTCCTGATCGCCGACGAGCCGACGACGGCACTCGACGTCACGATCCAGGCGCAGATTCTCGACCTCTTGCGCGAGCTCGTCGCAGAGGAGAACGCGGCATTGATCCTGATCACCCACGACCTCGGCGTGGTTGCGGGAATGTGCGAGCGCGTGAACGTGATGTACGCGGGCATGTTCATGGAGACGGGCTCGGCCGAGCAGCTCTTCGGCGCGCCGCGCCACCCGTACACGCTCGGCCTCCTCCAGAGCGTCCCGCGTCTCGACCTGGGCCGGCGGGCGCGGCTGCACCCGATCGAGGGCGCGCCTCCGAACATGCTTCGCGCCCCTGCGGCATGTCCGTTCCAGCCGCGTTGCCGCTTCGAGGTCGACCTTTCGAGCCGGGAGGTGCCGCCGCTCTTAGAGATCGAGCGGGGCCACAAGGTGGCCTGCTTCAACCCGGTCCCGCTGGATGAATGGGATCGCACCCGCGAGGCGGCGGGCGTGACGTGAGCAGCAACGGCGGGCCGCTCGTAGAGCTCGAGCATCTCAAGGTCTACTTCCCGATCAAGAGCGGAATCGTCCTCGACCGCCATGTCGGTGACATCCGTGCGGTCGACGACGTCTCGCTGAAGATCAGCCGTGGCGAGACGGTTGGGCTCGTCGGCGAGTCCGGGTGCGGCAAGTCGACCGTCGGCCGCACGATCCTGCGGCTCTACAAGCCGACCGCCGGACGCATCCTGTTCGAGGGCCGCGACATCTCTCAGCTGAGTGAGAACGAGTTGCGGCCGTTGCGCCGTCGCATGCAGATGGTGTTCCAGGATCCGTATGCATCGCTCAATCCGCGCCACAGCGTGGGCCGCATCGTCGCCGAGCCTCTCCGGACCCACGGCCTGGCCAATCGGCGAGAAGCGAGTGGGCGGGTGCGCGACCTGTTGAAGATCGTCGGCCTACCGTCCGATGCGGCCGGCCGTTACCCGCACGAGTTCTCCGGCGGCCAGCGTCAGCGCATCGGTTTGGCCCGCGCGATCGCGGTCAATCCAGACTTCGTCGTCGCGGACGAACCGGTCTCCGCGCTCGACGTGTCGATCCAGGCGCAGATCATCAACCTGCTCGAAACGCTGCAGGAGGAGTTCGACCTCACGTATCTCTTCATCGCGCACGATCTCGCGGTCGTGCGTCACATCTCCGATCGCATCGCGGTGATGTATCTCGGTTGGATCGTCGAGGTGTCGTCGGCGGCCGAGCTCTACGAGAACCCGTTGCATCCGTACACGATCTCGCTGCTGTCGGCGGTGCCGATTCCCGACCCGATCGTCGAGCGGCAACGCGAGCCCATCCTGCTGGCCGGCGATCTGCCCAGCCCCGCGAACCCACCCGCCGCCTGCCGCTTCCACACACGCTGTCCGTTCGTGCAGCCGACGCGCTGTCGCGACGAAGTCCCGCCACTCCGCAAATTCTCGAGTGGCCACGAGGTCGCCTGTCACTGGGCGGAAGAAATCAAAGAGGGCCGCATCAAGCCGCACGAGCGCGAGCCCGTACTCGAGTCTCCCCGTCCAGTGCCGGTGGAAGCGCCGCCGCCAGTCTGAGGATCGCGTTCGTCTCGAGCGGTGCAACACGCAGCTCGGGCGGCGGGCGGCGCAGGAACGTTCCGATCACGAGCAATGCGTCGAGGTCCTCTGCCGCGAGGTGGTCCGGTGTCCGGCAATTCGTCTCGGCGAGCCCGGCGTCGACTTCGAGGCGGGCTCCCTCGCCGCGCGGGAGCGTGCGAACGGCGGCCACACGGCCGCCGGCGACGAAGATCCCCCGCGCGAACCCTGGCTCGGCGGCGGGGACGATCAGGCAGCAGCGTGCGTGGCGCATCTGCTCGAGACGGCGCAGAGAGCTGAGGATCTGCTCGAGCGCGCCGATGCGGTCGCGCAGACGGGCTGCGTCCTCGTAGCGCCGGCAGTCGGAAAGGTGACGCAGGCGCGCGCGCAGGCGCGGCAGCGCGAGCTCGGGACGCTCGAGCTCCTCCTCCGAGGCTCCGTCGAGCGCGCGGCACGCCAGCCGTGCGCGTGTGCGGCTGCGGATGGGGCCGAGCGGCGTCGGTGTCTGCGAGCAGACGAGCTTGTCCCCGCGGCGGCGCAGATACACGTAGCGATCGGGGCGTGCGTTGCGCGCGTTGGCGACCGGGCGAAGCTCGCGCAGAAGTCGCAACTCCTCGAGCGCAGCCTCGACCTCGGAGCCGGTCGCGCGCCATTCGATTCGCTCGAGCGCTGCCAGTGCGGCCTCAACGGCAGGACGCTGACGATCCGAACGGAAGTACGACCGCAGCCGTGCCTGCAGGTCCCGCGCGCGTCCCACGTACAGCACCTGATCATGGCGGTCGCGGAAGAGGTAGACGCCGGGGGAAGTCGGCGCCCCGAAAGCAAGCGTTCGCTTCGCGTACACCTTGCGCACGCGAGGCGCGGCCAGGTCGACGAGCTCCGCGACGGTGCGAGCGCCGCGTTCCTGTGCCAGCCCGATCAACTGCACGAGGATCTCCGCCGTCGCCTGTGCGTCGGGCAGTGCGCGGTGACACGGGCGGACCTCGGTACCGAAGAACTGCGCGAGCGACGCGAGGCCCGCGCGGCGAGTTCGTCCGGCCAGGAGACGGCGGGCGAGGCCGACCGTGTCCACGACAGGTCCCGCCAGCCGGCCGCCCGTCAGCCGCTCGGTCTCGCGATCGATGAAGGCGAGGTCGAAGCGTGCGTTGTGCGCCACGAGCACCGCGTCGCCCGCAAACTCGAGAAAGCGGCGCACGGCAATGCCGGGATGCGGCTGTCCGCGTAACTCCCTGTCGTGCAGGCCCGTCAGGGCGCTGATCGCCGCGCCGAGCGGGACGCCGGGGTCGACGAGCAGCTCGAACTCCTCGGCGAGCTCGAAGTCGCGTACACGCACCGCGCCGATCTCGCAGATGCGCGAGCTCCCCGGTCTCAGCCCCGTCGTCTCGAGATCCACGACGATGAAGGTCGCGTCTTCGAGCAGGAGGTCGGCGCCCGGGGGATCGGCGAGCCCCACTGCATCGCCGCGCCAGGCCAGGCGGGTGTCGTCGCCAACGACTTCGTCCAGCAGGCTGCGAGCTAGCCCGACGGGTGCGTGCCGCAGTGCGAAGAGCCGCCGCGCTGCCTCCTCGGCGTAGACGGGCCCGCGCCGCTCTTCGACCAGCTCGACGAGCCGGTCCGCCGCATCCAGCCGAAGTTGCATGCGAGGAAGGGTAGGCGAACATACGTTCGCTTGCAACTCGGCTCTACCAGCGGCCTGGCTCCCGGGGAGGCGCTAACATCGCGCGGCGCCAGCCGTCCGAGATTGCAGTGGCGGTAACGACAGCGACTCATGGAGAGGGGATGGTTCGTTTGAAGCGCTCGGCGATGCTCTGGGCGATGGCCGTGGTCGTCGCCGTCCTGGCAGCAGGTTGCGGCGGCAGCTCGAAGACCAAGGGAGGCACGACGTCGACCGCCACCGCTGCGGGCGGCAAGGGCGGGACGTTCATCTCGCTCGCGAACGCAGCGCCGGCCGGCTCTCCTGACCCCCAGGTGAACTACACCCTCCAGGAGTGGCAGTTCCTGATCCTCACGCACGACGGTCTGGTCGCTTACAAGCGCGTCGGCGGCGCGGAAGGCGTCAAGAAGGTGCCGGATCTGGCGACGGCGATACCCAAACCGACCAACCACGGCAAGACGTGGACATTCACGCTCCGGTCCGGCATCAAGTTCTCGAACGGGAAGCCTCTGACCGCTCAGGACGTCAAGGCAACGTTTGAGCGCCTCTTCAAGATCGGCAACAGCCCGAATGCAGGTAGCTGGTACAACGTCATCGTCGGCGGGGACGCCTGCGTCAAGACGCCTAAGACCTGCAATCTCTCGCAGGGTGTCGTGGCCAACGGGAACACCGTCACGTTCCACCTGACCAAAGGCGACTCGGAGTTCCTCGACAAGCTCGCGGTTCCGTTCGCCTACATTCTCCCGGCGGACACACCGGCAAAGGACCTGAACATTCCGCCGGCGGGAACGGGCCCGTACAAGTGGGTCCAGTACGCACCTCAAAAGCAGATGGAGATCGTCCGCAACCCGTTCTTCAAGGAATGGTCGAAGGACGCGCAACCCGACGGGCTACCCGACTCGATCGTCCAGAAGTTCGGCCTGAGCGTCGAGGCCGAAGTCACGCAGGTCGAGAACGGTCAGGCCGACTGGATCTCGAACGCCGACTCGATCCCGTCTGACCGGCTCCCCGAGCTCAGCTCGAAGTATGCGAGCCAGGTGCACATCGACCCGTTGACCGCGGTCTACTACTTCGCCATGAACACGCGGATCCCGCCCTTCAACAACCTGAAGGCGCGACAGGCGGTCAACTACGCGACCGACCGCAGCGCCCTCATCAAGCTCTACGGTGGCACGAACGTTGCAGTCCCGACGTGTCAGATCCTGCCGCCGAACTTCCCGGGCTACAAGCCGTACTGCCCCTACACGGTCAACCCCGGCAGCGGCAATTGGACGGGCCCGGACATGGCCAAAGCCCTGCAGCTCGTAAAAGAATCAGGGACGACGGGCACGGCCGTGAAGGTGAACAGCGACACGACCGAGGTCGACAAGGCGTACGGCCTCTACTTCATCGGGCTCCTGAACAAGCTCGGCTACAAGGCCTCGGCGCAGTTCCTCGCGAACGACATCCAGTACCCGTACATCCAGAACTCGAAGAACAAGGTGCCGATCTCCTATTCGAGCTGGTTCCAGGACTATCCGGCAGCGTCGGACTTCCTGAACGTCCTGCTCGGGTGCGGCTCGTTCCATCCCA
>CATPAS010000304.1 GCA_955652075.1 uncultured Gaiellaceae bacterium
AGTTCTGCAGCACGAGGCGCACGAGGAAGGAGGTCTCCCCCAGCTTCTCGACGTCGAGCGAGCGCACTTCGAGCAACGGCGAGACGAGGAGATGGAAGAGCGCCCACTCCGAATGCGGCGCAACCTCGTCCTCCAGCCGGTCGAAGGGGACGTTGAACCAGTAGTTGATGATGTCCCAGCCGCCGAGCTCGACCTTGCCGAGCTCGGGATGGTCGAACTCGTACCAGTCGACGTACGCGCCCGGGTAGTTCTTGTTCGCCCACTCGATCAGCTTGAGGTCGTCCTCGATGGGGTGCTCTCGTATCCAGTCGGTGAAGTGGTAGTTGGACAGGCCGGCCTGGCGCTGAGGGCTCCAGAACTCGGTCGTCCAGGAGAAGACGCCCAGGTGGTCGTACATCCAGTCGTGCGCTCCGCCCTTGATCGTCTGCTTCGGGTCGTACTTGAAGTCGTGGAATACCGAGACGGCGGGATAGCCCGTCAACTCGGTGCCGCGCTCGCCGAGCAGGTTGTACGCGCGCAGGTCTGGGGTCGGAAAGTCCTCGTCCGGGCGACCCGCGTACGGCCGTAGGTGAACGCCGCTGAAGGTGTGGTAGGCGATGTGCCCCGTGATGTTGGGACGCTCGGTGACGGCCTGCACCATCGCGCGCACCTCCGGCTCGGAGGTCGGATACGGGCCGGCGCCGCGCTGCTCGTGTTCGGGCACCCACTCGGCGGGGAAGTTGCGGTTCAGATCGATCCCTTCGAGCGGGGGCGGGATCCTGATCGTGACGCCGTCGTAGTTCTCGATGCGTCCTTCGGCGAGCAGCCGGTAGAACGGCCCGTCCGCCGGCGTGTCGACGGGCTCGCGGCGGACCAGCAGCTTGCGTTCTCGAGGATGAGGGCGCCAGGCACCGTTCGTGTCCTCGACCCGCATGTCGAGCACACGCCCATCACCATCGAGGTCCTCGACCCGGAGGCCGTCCTCCTGGTCTTCCCGCGGGTAGGGCCGCACGCTCGAGCGGATGAAGCGCCGCTCCTCTAGGCCCCGCTCGGCGCCGTCCGGATTCAGCCGGGGGATGACGTAGAAGACACGAGTGTCGAGTGCGCGCGTGACGAGGTCGTCCTCGCCGTGCCCTGTCAGCAGCCGGTGGATCAGGTGGAGCGCCGCCGTGCAACCGGTCCACTCCATCGAATGGATGTTGGCCTCGATCAGGAAGCCCGGCTTGTCGAGGTGAGCACCCGTCTCGGTGTTCGTGATCGTGACGAGCCAGATGTCACGGCCCTCATACGACTTGCCGATGGATTCGAGCGAGCAAAGGGCCGGCGCCTCCTCCGACCATGTGCGCAGCGTGTCGGTCAGCTCGTCGTATGCGTAGAAATGGTCGTATGCGACGGAGCGCACGTGCTACTGGGTCAGCTCGGGAGTCAGCTCGGCGACGAGCGGAGCCGTGTTGTAGGGCTCGAAGCCGAGCCGCGCTGCGATCTCCTCGCTCGAGGGCTTCGTGCCCTCCGCGAAGAGGTCGCGGAGGAGATCTCCCGTCGTTGCGCTTCGCCACCAGTTCTCGCCGACCTCGTCGATGAGGTACGCGCGCAACTGTGCGTGGCGAATCCAGGCGCGCAGGTAGTCCGCGGAGTAAAAGCCGGCATCCATGTCCGCAAGGTGGCCGTCGCTCGGGTAGCGGATTCCCGTCGCCGCGGTCAGGCGCGTCGCATAGTCGTCGCTTGTCAGCCCCGCTTGATCGAAGTTCGACCAGAAGTCAAGCTCGAACTGGAGCTTCGCCGTGTAGCGGCGGAAGAGCAGCGCCTCGAGGAAGATCGTCGCCTCCGCATTCGTGCGGGCCTCCTCCTCCGACAGGCCGAAGTGCTCGGCGTGCCAGGCCGGCTCCCGCGTGATCGCCTCGCAGATGTAGGAGTAGATCTCGGTCAGCGCGTGATCGCGGGAGAGTCTGCGGAAGGTGTAGGGCAGATTCGGATCGACGCCCGCGTAGTGGAGAGCGTGGCCGGCCTCGTGCAGGAAAGCTTGATAGTCGTGCAGCCCGCCCTGGGCGCGAGTGATCAGGTGGACCACGTGCGGCGGATCGGACGCGATCACGCAGGCGCGCGGAGATTTCTGCGGCCGGTCGTCCAGGTCGAGGCGGATGTTGCGGTCCGCGGCGAGGTCGAAGCCGAGCGCCGACAGCGTCGCCAGGCAGACATCGGTCGCCCGCTCCTTCGTGTAGGTGGAGTCGAGGGGCGAGAGCCGCCGGATGTAACCAATGTGCGCGGACGACGGCTGCAGTTCGTGTTTCGGACCGAGCAGCCGCTCGAACCAACGCTCCCGCAAAGCGATGAACGCCCCCTCGATCTCGTCGCTCGCGGCCGCAAGCACGGATTCCAGCTCGCGCAGCGAGATCTGCTTCTCCTCCTCATTGCGTGCCACTGCTTCGGGCTGCTCCGTCAGGTCCGCCTCGAGCTCCTCGTACGCGCGCAGCAACGCGAGCCGCTGTTCGTTGAAATCGGCTGATCTCTGCCGGTAGAGCTCTCCGAGCTCGTCGCGCCCCGCGTAGTCGGAGATGATCGCGAGACTGGCCAGCGCGGAGCGAAGTGGCAGCTTCTCCCCCCTGAAGTCGACGCGCGCGGCGAGAATCTCGTTCTCGAGCTCGTCGTCTTTCTCTGCCAGCTCGGCGGCAATGAGCCCGCTCTCGCACGTCTTGCGCAGCCGGTAGAGCCATTCGCGCTGGTCTCCGCTGGCAAGCGCCTCCTCGTCCCGGAGCGCCCGCAGCTGGTCGCGGCTGAAGAGGTCGGCGTAGCGCGCGACGATCGCGGCCTGTTCCGACACCTCTTTCTCACCGACGCGGACAGCTCGCCCCTCTTCCGACCGCTCGTAGAGATACCGCTGGAGCTGTTCCTCGAACTCAGCGGGACTGCGCACCGCAGTGGTCGACATCTCGAATACTCTATCCAGCCTCGGGAGCGGCCTGCCGCACAAGCCTGCCGAGGGTGCCGGTCAACTCGTCAAGCGTGAAAGGCTTCGAGATCACGGCGTCGGCGTCGACTACATCAAGGCCGGGCGACCCCACGGAACCGGTGAGTAGCACCACGGGGACACCCGGTTGGCGCTCGCGGATCTCTGCGATGAAGTCGAGCCCGCTGTCGACGCCTACGTGCACGTCGAGCAGGACGATGTCGACCGGGGCCGCCGCCAGCCTCTCGCGGGCCTGCTCGATCGCCTCGGCCTCTTGCACGGCCCAGCCGTCGAGCTCCAGGTTCACGCGACAGAGAAAACGGATGGCTGCGTCGTCGTCGACGACGAGCACGGTGTGGCTGGGCGAGTCCACCGCGGCCCGCCAGTCTACGCGTAACCCGATCCGCGGAGACTCCGTTTACTCATTGAAAATGAGAAACGAGACCCGCCATTTCACGGGGGAATTCGAGCGCGAGATCGATCGCGCCTCGGACCGCGTCCCGCGGCCTTCACCCCAGTTCCGCCGCCGCTCCTGGCTCGCGTTTCAGCGCGCCCTCGACCCACTTGCCCGGCCTAGGCCGTTGCGCGGCCGGCGGCAGCGTTGAGACGGCGCAGCGTCTCGTCCTTACCCAGTAGCTCCAGGCTCTCGAACAGCCCCGGCGAGACCTTCGAGCCGGTGACGGCAATGCGAATGGGCTCGAACGCCTTGCGCGGCGAGAGCTCGAGCCGCTCGGCGAGGCTGCGCAGCGCGGCCTCGATCTCCGGAGCGGCGAACGGCTCCACACGCTCGAGCTCGTCACGCGCCGCGGTCACGACCGGCGCGCCGCCGTTCAGCGGCAGAGCTGCCGATTGGGGATCGAGCTCGCGGAAGAGGAAGCCCGCGAAGTCGGGGAACTGTCCGAAACGCTCGATCTTCTCCTGCACGATCGGCGCAGCACGCCGGATGAGCGTCTCGTCCCAGTCGTACCCCTCGTCGCGGAGGTACTTCACGAGCTCGGCCGCATACTCGTCCGGCGAAAGCGCGCGGAGATACATCCCGTTCAGCCAATCGAGCTTCTCGTAGTCGAACGTCGCCGGGCTCGGGACGACGCGGTCCAGGCTGAACCGCTCGATCAGCTCGTCACGGGACATGATCGTGGTCCTGTCGTCATAGCTCCAGCCGAGGAGCGCAAGGAAGTTCATCAACGCAGGCGGGTAGTAGCCCGCGTGCCGAAACTCGTCCACTGTCACGGAACCGTGTCGCTTCGACAGGCTCTTGCCGTCCGCCCCGTGCACGTGCGACACGTGCGCATAGACCGGGGGCTCGGCCCCGACGGCACGGATGATGTTGATCTGCTTCGGCGTGTTCGAGATGTGGTCCTCGCCCCGGATCACGTGCGTGATCCCGTCCCACACGTCCTCCATCGGCGACGCGAAGTTGTAGGTCGGCCGCCCGTCGGAGCGAACGAGCACCACATCCTCGAGCTTCTCGTTCGGGAACTCGACCCGGCCGCGCACTGCGTCGTCCCAGGCTGTGACGCCCTCGTCGGGCA
>CATPAS010000305.1 GCA_955652075.1 uncultured Gaiellaceae bacterium
CCCGCCTGCCCGGACCACACCGAGAAGCGAAAGCTCTTCGAGCTGCTCGGCGCGGACAGCGCGGGGCTCGCCTTGACGGAGTCGTTCGCGATGATGCCGGCCGCGGCTGTGAGCGGCATCTATCTGGCGAATCCGAGCGCGCGCTACTTCTCGGTGGGGCGGCTCGCCCGCGACCAGGTCAAGGACTACGCCGCCCGCAAGGGGACGACCGTCCAGGAGACCG
The DNA here is from genome assembly GCA_955652075.1 of uncultured Gaiellaceae bacterium. Lineage (GTDB taxonomy): Bacteria > Actinomycetota > Thermoleophilia > Gaiellales > Gaiellaceae > 3-1-20CM-4-69-9. The sequence continues at coordinate 224 of CATPAS010000305.1, forward strand.
AGCGTTGGCTCACGCCGAACCTGGGTTATGAGGTTCGTTCGAGGGAGAAGGCGCTCAACCGCTGAGGCGCATGGAGCACGCGTTCGGACGCAGCTCTCCGTTCAGCCTCGGCATCGAGGAAGAATTTCAGCTCGTCTCGGCCGAGAGCTACGAGCTCGTGCCGCGCTTCGACGAGGTGGCCGATGCCGCTCACGACCAGCGCGTGCGCCAGGAGTTGATGACCTCGGTGCTGGAGGCCGCGACGGGCGTGCACGAGCGCGTCGCCGACGCAGTCGACGAGGTGCGCGACATCCGCGCGCGGCTGCGTGATGCCGCCGCCGAGCACGGCTCGCTGATCGCCGCCGCAGGGACCCATCCGTTCTCGCGCTGGGAACACCAGGAGATCACCGACTCGCCCCGCTACCAGGGGGTGGTCGAGAAGCTCCGCTGGGTCGCTGAGCGCGTCGCGATCTTCGGGCTGCACGTTCACATCGGGATGCAGGAGCCGGACACCGCGGTGCGTGTCGCCACCGGATTGCGGAACTGGGTCCCCGAGCTGCTCGCCTTGTCCGCGAACTCGCCGTACTGGCAGGGATACGACACCGGTCTCTCCTCGACGCGCAGCCAGGTCTTCGACGTCATGCCTCGAAGCGGGCTACCGCCCCGAATGAGCTCCTTCGCCGATTTCGAACGACTCATCGCACGGGGCGCAAGGGCCGGCTTCTTCCCGGACTACACGTACGTCTGGTGGGACGTGCGGCCGCATCCGAAGCTCGGGACGATCGAGCTGCGGGTCTGCGACGCGCAAACGCGCGTCGAGAACGTCGCGGGAATCGCCGCGCTCGCGCAGAGCCTCGCGGCGAAGCTCGCAGAGCGGCCCGTGCCGGTTCAGCCCCGCACCCTCATCTCCGAGAACAAGTGGCGGGCCGCACGATACGGACTCGAGGCGGAGCTGGTCGATCTGCGGCGAGACCGGCCCCGGCCGGCACGCGAGGCGGTTCGGGAACTGCTCGTGCTGGCGGGGCCTGCGGCCGAGAGCCTCGGCTGCACGGAGGAGCTCGGCGAGATCGAGCGGCTCCTCGAGCGGGGCACCGGAGCGGACGAGCAACGCCGCGCCCACGAGCCGGAGGGGAGCCTCCTGTCGGTCTCGCGCTGGTTGGCGGAGGAGACGGTCCGGAGTGTCGGCTAGCCGGGCGGTCGGCTATCCTCGGGACCGGCTGGCGCCCTCGGAACGGGCGCCGTCCTGTTTTCAGGCCGTATGAAAACCACGCTCAAGAGAGGCATGGGGCGCGCCGCAAGCGGCAACGGCAACGGCCGCGCGGTGTACCCGCCCGGCGTCCACACGCCGATGACGCGCTACCGCCAGCCGGAGCCGCGGCGCCGAAACGCCTGGCAGGTGGTGCGGACCGTGGTGCTCTGGTTGCTGGTGGCTGCGCTCGTGGTCGCGAGCGGGGCGGCGGGCGCCGCTTACCTGAAGACCCACGAGTTCCTGGCTGCGATCGCCCCGAAGACGAAGGCGGATCGCGCTGCTGCAAAGCGGCTGGACCTGGTCGTCCCGGGTCAGCCTACGATCGCCCTCGTCATCGGCACCGATCGCAGGGTTGGCAGGCAAGCGGAGCTGACCGGCCGTTCGGACACGCTCATTCTGGTTCGAGCCGATCCGGCGACGAACTCGCTCTCCATGCTCTCGTTCCCCCGCGACCTGATCGCGACGATCAAGTGTCCTGGGCGCCCGGATACGCGAGACCGGATCAACGCCGCGTTCTCGTTCTGCGGCACGGTCGGAAGCCTAGAGACCGTGCGCGCGCTGACAGGCCTGCCGATCAACTACTTCATCACGGTCAACTTCCGGGGCTTCATGCAGCTCGTGAACAATCTCGGCGGCGTCTGGATCGACGTCGACCACCGCTACCTCTGTGATCCAACGAACTGCCCGGGCGTGTCGCAGATCAATCTGTGGCCCGGGTACCAGCGCGTGAATGCGACGAACGCCCTGGCCTATGTTCGCTTCCGCCATTTCGACTCTGACCTCTACCGCAATGCCCGGCAGCAGCTCTTCCTGAAAGCGCTGAAGCAGCAAATCTCTTCCCAGCTGGACATCAGCACGGTCTTCAAGATCATGAACGCGGTCGAGAAGAACGTGATCGTCGGCCGCGGCGGGGGCCAGGCGCTCGATCCGAAGACCTTGAAGGACTACCTTTACTTCGCGCACGGATTGCCGGGAGGCCATGTCTTCCAGTCCAAGATCGAAGGCCTGACCGGCACCAATGAGCTCTCTGCGACGCCCGACAGCATCGCCACAGCTGTGCGTGATTTCGTCCAGCCGGACGTGAATGCGCCGGCGAAGGCGCGTGACGTCACGCTCGGAATCAAGCGGCGCTCGCACGCACCGCTTCCGCGCAACACCTCGACGACGGTTCTGAACGGCAACGGCGTTGCCGGGTCAGCGGCCAATGCTGCGTACGAGCTCGGGCAGCGCGGCTACAAGATCGTCCTCCCACCGACCGGCCAGACGCAGAATGCTCCGAACTTCCAGTACTTCCGCACCACCGTGTACTTCGACAAGGCGCAACCGCGCTCCGGGGCCGCCGCCGCCCAGATCGCCAACCTGTTCGGGGACGCCACCGTCAAGCCGCTGCCCGCGGAGTTCGCCACGCTGGCGAACGGCGCGATGGCTACGGTCGTTGTCGGGCAGAACTTCCACGGGACGATTGCGCCGGCGCCGGTCGACAAGACGCCGACGAAGCAGCCGCCGATGGTGACGCCGAACGCCGCAATGACACGGTCGCTCCTCGTGCAGGCGAACAAACACGTTCGCTTCAGACTTCAGGTGCCTCGCCTCGTCGAAAGCTCCTCGCGGCTGGAGTTCGACGCGCCGATCCGGGTCTACACCATCAACAAGGGCTACCGCGCGGTCCGGCTGACCTTCCGCATCGGCTCGAACGAGTACTGGGGCATCGAGGAGACGAACTGGAACGATGCGCCGGCGCTCGTCGGGCCGAGCTTCGTCCACAAGATCAAGGGCCGTGAATACGCCCTCTACTACTCCGGGGCGCATCTCCATATGGTCGTGCTGCGGAAGGACGGGGCGACGTACTGGGTCGTGAACTCGGTGCTCGACGAGCTTTCCAACGAGACGATGCTCGCGATCGCGCGAGGGCTCGCTCCGCTTCCCAAGTAGGCTTCCCGGTCATGGCGGAATCGCGAACGATCGGCGTTTTCGGCGCGGGCTGGGTCGGCCTCGTCACCGGCGGCTGCTTCGCCGAACTCGGGCACGAGGTGATCGTGCGGGACGTCATGCAAGACAGGATCGAGGCGCTGCACGCCGGTCAGCTGCCTTTCCACGAGGCGAATCTGCCGGAGGTGCTCGAGCGGAACCGCGATCGCATTCGGTACACGCTCGACCCTCACGATCTCGCGGACACAGACGCGTTGTTCATCTGCGTCCAGACCCCGCCCACGTACTCGGGCGACGCGGATCTGTCGTTCGTCTGGTCGGCTCTGGACGATCTCCCACGAGCCGAGCGGCGTCAGGTCCTCGTGATGAAGTCAACCGTGCCGGTCGGGACGGGCGAAAAGGTCCGTGCTGCACTGGAAGGACGCGGGCTCACGAACCTCGGTTACGTGTCCAATCCGGAGTTCCTGGCGGAAGGAAGCGCGGTGCGCGATTTCCTCAATCCGGACCGGATCGTAATCGGGGCCTTCGCCGACGAGGACGGCGCGGCGGTCGAAGCGCTCTACGGCGGGCTCGAGGCGCCCGTGGTCCGCACGGACGTTGCGTCAGCCGAGATGATCAAACTCGCCGCGAATGCGTTCCTCATGACCCGGATCTCGTTCATCAACGAGATTGCGAACGTGTGCGAGGCGGTCGGCGCGGACGTGGTCGAGGTCGCCAGGGGTGTCGGGCTCGATCATCGCCTTGGCCCGCATTTCCTGCGCGCGGGCATTGGCTACGGTGGTTCCTGTTTTCCAAAAGACTCGCTCGCGCTCAAGCAGCTCGCGTCGAACTCCGGCTACCACTTCCAGCTGCTGGCCGCGGTGATCGAGGTGAACGAGCTGCAGAAGCGCCGCGTCGTGCAGAAGCTGCAGAAGCACCTCGGCAAGCTGCGCGGCAAGAAGATCGCTTTGCTCGGCCTTGCGTTCAAGGCCGGCACGGACGACATGCGTGAGGCGCCGTCGCTCGTGCTGGCGTCGCGCCTGCTGGCCGAGGGTGCGGAGGTGCGTGCCTGGGATCCGGTCGCGCGGCCGGGCGAGCTGATGAAGGGCGCAGTGCTCTCCGACAGCGTGGCCGACGCGGTCCGCGATGCCGACGCGGCGGTGATCGTGACGGAGTGGGACGAGCTGCGTGGGCTGGCGACGCAAGAGGTGCGCGACTCGATGGCGCGTCCGCTGATCATCGACGGGCGCAACCTGCTCGACCCTGCCGAGACCCGTGCCGCCGGCTTTGCCTACGAGGGCATCGGCCGGCCGAGCTCGCCGTTCGAATCGCTCCCTGAGACGGCAGAGCCCGAGACGAAGGTGTCCGGATAGTGGAAGCCATAATCCTGGCGGGTGGGCTGGCGACGCGGCTCGGCGACGCGGCGCGTGGAAACCCGAAGGCGCTCGTCCCGATCGCAGGGCATCCACTCGCCGAGTACCAGGTTTCCCAGCTCGTGCGCGCCGGTGTCGAGCGCGTGATCGTCAGCTGTAGCGCCGGCCAGGCGGCGCTGTTCGAGGCGAAGCTCTCCGGGTTGGGTGCGGAGATCATCGCGGTCGCCGAGCCGGAGCCGCTTGGGCGGGGGGGAGGCTTGCGCTTCGCGGCCGAGCAGCGAGAGGAGTCGGGCCCGCTCTATGCGTTCAACGGCGACGAGCTGCATGACGTCGACCTGCGCGCGTTCCTGGAGGCGCACGAGGAGCACGGCGGCGCCGCGACGATCGTGGTCGCGCCGCTGAGGTCGCAGTTCGGGGTGGTCGAGCTTGCCGACGACGACCGCGTGACAGGGTTCCGCGAGGCGCCGCGCCTGCCGCACTGGGTCAATGCCGGGATCTATGTGCTTGACGAGGAGGCGCTGGCGCGCCTACCGGAGCGCGGCGACCACGAGGTGTCGACCTTCCCCGACCTGGCTGCGGAGGAAAAGCTGTTCGGCTTCCGGCATGAAGGCCTCTGGATCACGGTCAACACGCCGAAGGACCTGCAGCGGGCGGAGGAGTACTACGCATCTCATCCCGAGCTCCGTCCGACCCTCGCCCGCGGTCGCAGCTGATCCGCGGTCGCAGCTGACCCAAAAGGCCGGGGTCAGACCCTTGCCGTTCGGGTCACCGCTCCGCCAGACAGGTCTTGTGCCTGGCACCGGACAGGTTCCCGTTGCGTTGACGGACGGCATAGAGTCGCCTCGATGAGCGTGGACTCGCCCAACCTCGAGGGCCTCGACGCTTGGGCCTTCGAGCCACGCAGGGTGGACAAGCCCTGGGGCTACGAGCTGATCTGGGCAGAGACCGACCGGTACGTCGGCAAGGTGCTCTTCGTAAAGGCCGGCGAGTCCCTCAGTCTGCAGTTCCACCGTGTGAAGGAGGAGTCCTGGCTCGTCCAGTCGGGCCGCGCCAGGCTCGAGCTCGGCTCGGCCGGGGATCCGGTGCTGACCGAAGAAGTAGTCGGGCCCGGCGCCTCGTTCCACTTCCGCCCCGGCTCGGTTCACCGCGTCACGGCGCTCGAGGACACGACGATCCTCGAGGTCTCCACCTCGGAGCTCGATGACGTCGTCCGCCTCGAAGATCGGTATGGGCGGGAGGGAACCTCCAAGCCTTAACACACTTGTGTTAAGGTCTCGGCCGTGGCTGCACTGACCATCGGCGAGGCATCGGCGCAAACGGGGTGGTCACCTCGGATGCTCCGTTACCTCGAAGGCGCGGGACTCGTTGTTCCCCGCCGGAGCGGTGCCGGCTATCGCCTGTATGGCCTCCTCGAGCTCAACCAGCTCCGGTCACTGAGCGAGCTCCGTCGTCGCCACGACGTGGAGCTCACCGACGTCGCCTTCGCAGCTAGGCTCGAGCGCGAGCCGGAGCTGCGGGCCGCAGTGGAGACCTGGCTGGCAGGCACCCAACTGTCCGCCCTCGACTGGGAGCAACGCAAGCACGAGCGGCTCTTGGCCGCCTAAACGAGAGGACTGAATGGCTACGACGAAACGGCACGACGTGAAAGACCTTGCACTTGCGCCCGAAGGGATCCGGCGCATCGAGTGGGCCGACCGCCAGATGCCCGTGCTCGCCGCGATCCGTGAGCGCTTCGAGCGCGAGCAGCCGCTCGCCGGCTATCGCATCTCCGCCTGTCTGCACGTGACCACCGAGACCGCGAACCTCGCGCGCACGCTGAAGGCCGGCGGCGCCGACGTCGTCCTCTGCGCATCCAACCCGCTGTCGACGCAGGACGACGTTGCAGCCGCGCTCGTCGACGAGTACGACATCGCCGTGTTCGCGATCAAGGGCGAGGACAACGACACGTACTACGCGCACATCGAGGCGGCCGTCGACCACAAGCCGCAGCTGACGATGGACGACGGCGCCGACGTGATCGGCGTCCTTCACTCCGCGCGGCGCGAGCAGCTCGGGGACATCATCGCGGGCACGGAAGAGACGACCACCGGGGTGATCAGGCTCAAGGCGCTCGAACGTGACGGCGCGCTCGGCTTCCCCGTCATCGCCGTCAACGACGCGCAGACGAAGCACCTGTTCGACAACCGTTACGGCACGGGTCAGTCGACCATCGACGGGATCATCCGCGCGACGAACGTGCTGCTCGCAGGCAAGCGCTTCGTCGTCGCCGGCTACGGCTGGGTCGGCCGCGGCGTCGCTTCGCGCGCCCGCGGGATGGGCTCGCACGTGATCATCACGGAGGTCGACCCGATGCGCGCGCTCGAGGCCAGCATGGACGGCTACGAGGTCCTGACGATGGAGAAGGCCGCGTCGATCGGGGACATCTTCGTCACGGCAACCGGCGACAAGTCGGTCATCCGCAAGGAGCACATGCAGAAGATGAAGGACGGCGGGATCCTCGCAAACACGGGCCACTTCAACGTCGAGATCGACATCCCCGGCCTGCGATCGCTGGCGACCGACACGCGCGAGGCTCGCGCGCTCGTGGAGGAGTTCACGATGGCAGGTGGCCAGCGCATCTACCTGATCGCCGACGGCCGGCTCGTGAAC
>CATPAS010000306.1 GCA_955652075.1 uncultured Gaiellaceae bacterium
GGACTTCACCGGTCCCCAGCGTGTGCCTGTGTAGATCTCGGTAATCGCCAAATCATTAAAAAAAAAAATGAGGCCGACGAGCGAGGCGCAGTAGAGATCCGTGAAGCTGAACTTGCCGGTGTCGTAGGCCATGGTCACCGGGATGAACCCGATCGCCGACAGCACGGTCGCGACGAGCACGGCCTTGTAGAGGGCGTTCATGATGTTGCCGCTCCGCCCGACGCGAGCGAACAACGTTCCGATCACGGACGCGAGGATCGAGATGCCGCCGAGCGCCAGCGGATACAACGCGAGCCCGCTCGACGGGAACTGCGTGCCGAGCAGCATCACGGCTACCGCGGTCACTGCATAGGTCTCGAAGAGGTCCGCGGCCATGCCGGCGCAGTCGCCCACGTTGTCGCCGACATTGTCGGCGATCACCGCCGGGTTGCGCGGGTCGTCCTCGGGGATGCCGGCCTCGATCTTCCCGACCAGGTCTGCGCCGATGTCCGCAGCCTTCGTGTAGATGCCGCCGCCCAGGCGCGCGAACACGGAGATGAGCGACCCGCCGAATGCAAGACCGATCAGGTCGTGGATCGCGGAGTCGGCGGAGTGGCCCAACCAGCCGGTGAGGGCCCAGTAATAGCCGGCCACCCCGAGTAGGGCCAGGCCCACGACCATCAAGCCTGTGACCGACCCGGCGCGGAACGCGACGTTGAGAGCAGGCTTGAGCCCTCCACGCGCCGCCTCGGCCGTCCGCACGTTCGCGCGGACCGCGACGTTCATCCCGATGAAGCCGGCGCCCGCTGAGAGGATGGCGCCGACCAGGAAGCCGATCGCCGTGCCCCAGCCCAGCTTGTTGTAGAAGCCGAGGAGCAGGAAAGGCACGATCGAGACGACGGCGATCGTCAGGTACTGCCGCCGCAGGTAGGCAGCGGCCCCTTCTTGGACCGCCCTGGAGATCTCCTGCATGCGCTCGTTGCCCGCCGGGCGGCCGAGCAGCCAGATGGTCAGCCCGATGCCGTAGGCGATGGCGACACCGGAGCAGATGAGCGCAAACAGCACCGGATGGTCGTTGAAGAAGCTCCCGACGATCAGCCTTCGTACCCCCTCACAAAGTCCGCGCCGAGTGACCTCGGCGCGGCGGATTTTCTATCACATGGCGCTGCCTGGAGCGCTGTCTGCCCGCTTCAAGCGGCCGCTTCGTCGGCTACGGTTGGCCGGGCGAGCTACAGCGGCGACGCGGACCCGTGCGATCTTCCTCCGATCAGCTCGCGCCTTTGCTCGCCTCTGCGAACGCGAGCTGGAGGTTCGCGGTCACCTGCTTGAAGTCCCGCACGAGCTCATCGCTGACGGAACCGTCGAGCACGGGCAGGAGTGCACGAAGCGTTTCGATAGCGAGGCGGGCCTGATCGAGGTCCCGGTCCTGCTCGGAGAGCCGGCGGTACCCGAGCGACGAAACCGTGTAGAGCGTCTGGACGAGGAGGTCCGAGACCTTGAGGGTCTTCAACTCCTCTTCGAGCTGCTTCACGAGGTCGTCGTCGGAGGGCGGCCGGTTCTCGGTCACGAAGGCTCCCAGAGCTCGAAGCGGTTTCCCTCGAGGTCGCTTGCCCAGGCGAACCGTCCGTACTCCATCTCCTCGACACGGTCGTCGACGTCCACACCCGCCGCGCGGAGCTGCGCGAGCATTGCGTCGAGGTCGCGGACGCGGAAGTTGACCATCAGCTCCTGTCCGCTCGACCCGAAGTACGTGGTGTCTGCGGGAAACGGCGCCCAGACGGTCTGATCGCCGTCCTTCGAGGTGAACGTGGTGCCGTATGGCTCCATGTCGATGCCGAGGTGCTCGGCGTACCACGCTCGGACAGCGACCGGATCGCTCGCGCGGAAGAAGACGCCGCCGACTCCTTCGACCGCTTCACCCACCGACCCGCTCCCGCGGCCGGCGGACGAGCTCGGCGAACACGTCCCGATGCGAGCCGAGCTCCGCGACCCGCTCGTACTGGCGCTCGGCGGCGTTCGTCTCCGGGACTGCGAGGTAGGCCGCCGCGCCGATCTCCTCGGCGACGGGAAGAACCCACTCGATCAGCGCCTCGATGCGCGCCCGGGCCGGGACGACCTCGCCGTGCTCGAAGTCGATGAGCCCGTCGGTCAGCCCGTGCCGGATCGCACGCCACATGTTCTCCTCGATGAGCCGGTGCGGCAGATCCGGCAGCGCCTCCCCGTCGTCGAGCGCACGAACGAAGCGCGCAGCCAGCGCGTAGATCAGCGCGGCCAGCGACTGCGCCTGGCCCAGGTCGGGCTGCGCGTCGCAGATCCGAACCTCGACCGTGGGAAACGCCAGATGCGGCCTCACGCTCCACCAGATCTGCGTGTGCTCGTCGATCGACCTGGTCGCGTAGAGGAAGCGGACGTAGTCCTCGTATGCGGCCCAACTGTCGAATGCGTCCGGTACGCCGCAGCGCGGAAACATCTTCGTGAAGATCTCGGTTCGCACGGAGTGGAGGCCGGTGACGCAGTCCTCGAGGAACGGCGAGCTGGCCGACAGCGCGAGGAGCTCGGGCAGGACGTTGCGAAACGCGTTGCAGACGGCGATCGCCCGATCGGCGCCCCGAATCCCGATGTGCGCGTGGAGCCCGAAGCTGTTGTTGCGCCAGACGACGTATTGCAGGATCTCGTTGTTCCGCCGGTAGTGCGGCGTGTCGATGATGCGCTGGTCCTGCCAGCGGCTCCAGGGATGAGTGCCTGTCGAAGCCAGGCCGACTCCGAATCGGTCGGCAAGCTCTCCCAGCTGCGCCCGGCGCTCGACCATCCTCTCCGCCACTTCGCCGAAGTTCGCGCAACGACCCGTCTTCACCTCGATCTCGGACGCGATCAGCTCGCCGACGAGGTGCTCATCGAGCTCCGTTCCCGCCGCCCCGGCCTTGAGCTCCTCGAAGCGGCTCGTCAGCTCGAGCGTGTCGGGATCGAGGAGTGCGAACTCTTCCTCGACCGCGATCGTGAAGTCCTGTCCGTCCTCGAAGGCTTCACGCGCGAAGCTGATCTGCTCATCGGGAGCGAGTCGTTGCTGGTCACCCACTTCTACAAGCGTAAATGAAGCAATCCGGGCTAACGGCTCCCGATGGGCTCGAGCAGGCGTGCGGCAACACTCGTCCAGCTCCAGCGCTCGACGGCGGCTCGCCGGGCCGCCGAGCCGAGCTCCGCGCGCGTTTCGGGGGGCAGAACGAGCAGCTCGTTCAACTTTGCGGCGAGGTCGGCCGCATCACCGTTCTCGAAACTCGACAGGTGCTTGTGCTCCGCGGGATACTCGGCTTCCAGGCCCTCCGCGATCTCCGCGAGCCCCGAGTGGCGAGCGACGAGAGGAGGCGAGCCGGCAGCCGCCGCCTCCGCCGCGACCATCCCGAAGGCCTCCGGGAAGATCGACGGGACGACGGTGACGTCGGCGAGGGGAAGCAGGTGCACGAGGTGCCGGTGTTCGAGCGGACCGGTGAACAGCGTCCTCGGCGGGGCGATCAGCTCTAGGTCTTTCCGGTAATCGCCGAAGCCGACGATCAGCGCGCGCGCGTCGACGGCGCGTAGCGCTTCCAACAGGACGTGGATGCCCTTGTTGTGCAGAAGCTTGCCGAAGTAGACGACGGTCGGCTCGTCCGTGGCGAAGAATTCTTCGAGGCGCGCGGCATTACCCTCGTCCGGTTGCCGCTCATTCGAGTTTGCGGGGTTGGCCGCGTCCGCGCGAGCTTCCTCGAGCAGCAGCGCCAGCGCCTGGTCACGCGGCGCAGGCCGGAACTCCTCGACGTCGACACCCGGTGGCACCTCGTACACACGCTCGACATGGCCGACGACCTCTTCCAGGACCCGGCGGATATGTGCCGAGCCGACGAAGACGGCTTCCGCAAGCGCGAGACACTGAAGCCCCCACGTGGTGAGCTCTTCGTTGCCGCGCATCGAATACTCGAGCTCCGACCCGTGCGCCTTGACGACAAACGGCATCCCGCTGGCATAGCCGACGGCGGCACCGAGCAGCACGTGGTTCGCAAAGACCAGATCCGCCGGCATCTGCGTGCACAACGCCGTCGCGTTCAGCGCGACATAGCGTGCTCGCTCGGCCTGGGTGAAGTCCTGCAGCAACTTCGCCTCGAGGCCCTCGTAGCGGTCGAGCACGAAGACCGGAAGCAACCCGCCGACGTTCGGCCGGAATACTTTCGCGCCCCCGAGATCGTAACGCTCAGGATGAGGCTCCTGGCAGACCACGACGACGTCGTGGCCGGCGCGGCTCCACTCACGCGCAAGTGCACGCGTGTAGACGTTAGAGCCTGTTCCACCGAGGAGGTAGCCGTGCCAGAGCAGGATCCGCATGGCCCCGCCCTAGTGGCTACGTCAAGTAGAAGTAGAGCGCGTAGAGCAGCTCGACCGCCGGGTTCGAGGTGTGGACGGCCACGTCTTGCGGCACGTCGAGCAGGGCTTCCGAGTAGTTGAAGATGATCCTGACGCCCGACTCGACCAGATCGTCCGCAACGCGCTGCGCATTGTCGGCGGGAACAGCAACGACGCCGACGATGATGTTCTTCTCACGGATCGTGTTCGAGAGTCGCGCGTAGTCGCTGACGGGAACGTTGCCGACCGGGCGGCCCACCTTGTCGGGATCGGTGTCGAACACGGCGGCGATGTTGATCCCGTGCTCCGCGAAGATCGGCGAGCTGGCAATCGCCTGCCCGAGTCGCCCCGCGCCGATCAGCGCGATGTTGTGCTGCCCCTGCGTGCGGAGAATCTTGCGGATCTCTCCGAGCAGCGAGTCGATGTTGTAGCCGACCCCGCGCTTGCCGAACTTCCCGAACGCGGAGAGGTCGCGCCGGATCTGGGTCGCGTTGATGTTCGTGTAGTCGGAGATCTCCTGGGAGGAGATGCGCTCCTTGCCCATCTTCTTCGCCTGCGTGAGCACCTGGAGGTAGCGGGACAGGCGCGCCGCGACCCCCACGGTGAGCCGATCGGACACAGCCACTGTGCTCCTGGTATCGAGAGTTTGTGACAACCCGAACCCGTTGTATCACGGGACGCCCAAGCGGCGCGTAGGTCAAGTTTGTGCGGCTACTTTGCGCCGGAAAGCGACAGGATCGACGTGGTAGACGAAGGCCCGCTCGCCGTCGATCTCGACCACCGGCAGCCACTCGCGATAACGCGCCTCGAGCTCCGGGTCGCCGCCGATGTCCACCTCGTGAAGGTCGAACGGGACCTCGTGGCCCACCTGGTCGAGGATTCCCCGGGCACGCTCGCACAAGTGGCATCCCTTCGCGTGGTACAGGACGACCTTCGCTTTGACAGCCTGACCCATCTACGCCGGAGGCTATTACGGATAGATGCCGCGAGTGACCGTCGCTTCCGAGACGCGCTGGACGGCCAGGCCGTAGGCGGCCAGGCGCATCGAAATGTCTCGGCTCTCCATCGTGCTCCACGTCTCGTTGAACGCCCGTGTGATGATGTCGTTCA
>CATPAS010000307.1 GCA_955652075.1 uncultured Gaiellaceae bacterium
CGCTCGCAGGCGGCATCGCCGCCGAGCCGCGAGGCACCGAAGGCTTCGGCTTCGATCCGGTCTTCGTCCCCGTAGGGGAAGAGCAAACTGTTGCCGAGCTGGGCAACGACTGGAAACGAGAAAACTCTCACCGCGCAAACGCGGCGCGCGGGCTGCTCGTTGCTCTAAGCGAGACCGGGTAGCTCGTCCTCCTGGCGCTGCTCGGCGCGGCGCGTTAGCCACCAGTTGAGCTCGGCGCCGAACACGATCACGTTCGCCATCACGTAAAGCCAGACGAGCAGGATCGCGGGCGCTCCGAACGCGCGCAGCGCAGGGTTCAGGTCCGCGTAGCGCTGATAGAGCGGCAGCACCTGGAAGGTTGCCTCCAGCAAGATGGCCGCGACGACGGCGCCCGGGAGAACTTCCCCCAGCGTCAGATCCTCCACGTTGGTCAGCACGTAGTAACAGGAGACGAGGAAGAGAAAGACGCCGAGAAGCGAGACGCTGATGGAGAGTGCATACGCCGTCGGCGCGTTCGACACGACGCCGGGAAGGTATTCCTGCAACGCCGTCACGCCGATCGAACCGGCGAGCAGCGCAACGAACAGCGTCACCAGCGAGCCGACCATCAGGAGGAAGGCGAGCCCTTTGCCATGCAGGAAGGACCGGTTCGGGCGTCCGTACACGATGTTGAGCGCCGACTCGAGCACGCTAAAAAGCGAGAGAGACGTCCACAGCAACGCGAGCCCGCCGACGATGCCGAGCGCAGCCGCGTTGTCCTGGACGGCGTGGACGAGGTTGACGATCTGGTCGATCGGCGTCCCCGGGAGCGTCTTCTTGATCTCTCTGACGAGGAACGAGGACTCGTCCGCGCGCCCGGTCAGCCCCAGGATGGCAAGGGAGAGGAAGGTCAGCGGGACGAAGGAGAGAAGCGCGAAGTAGGCGATCATCGCGGCGAGGTGAGGGCCGCGGTCGGCATAGAACTTCTGCACCAGGTCCCGTCGACGAACTCGCACGTCGCGGCAGTATCTCGTCAACGGCCGAGGCGGCCGAGCCGCCACGGCCTCCTCTGGTCGGCGTCGCGAGCGACGCCTCTATGCTTTGGCCCACGATGGACGCCCAGCAGGCACTCGCCGACCTGACCGAGATCTCCTCGCAGATCCAGGCCGCGGTCGTGTTCGACGACAAGGGCAAGGTCGCCGCGTCCACCCTCGGGGAGTCCCCGCGTGCGGACCAGCTGGCCCACGCGGCCTCCGCGCTGCTTGCCGCCGCCGACGCAGTCAAGACGGGAGACAGCGCGCTGACCCAACTCGAGGTGGCAACCGGTGAAGGCAGTGTCTTCGTGGTGCGCCAAGGGAAGACGGTCATCGCGGCCACGACGGCCAGCAACCCGACCGCGGGGCTTGTCTTCTACGACCTCAAGTCGGCTCTGCGCAGCTTGAAGCCGAAGCCGGCAGCGGAGAAGAGCCCCCCGCCGGCGAAGAAGCCGGCAGCCGCGCGCAAGACCGCGACCGCTGCCAAGAAGAAGACGTCGGCACGTAAGCCGGCGACGAGGAAGAAGCCGGATGCGTCGTAGCATCGCCGCACTTCTGGGGGTCGCCGGCGGGATGCTCGCCGGCGCCGCGTTCATCCGTCGCCAGTCTGCACATCGTGAGCGGGCGGACCTGTATTTCGAGGACGGTTCGATGCTCTCGCTGACGAACGGCTCCCCCGGAGCCGATCGGCTCCTGCCGCTCGCGCGCGACGTCATCCGCAAGACCAGTAGTACTTGACCGACGACGAGCTGAAGCTCGCTCTCCGCGAGCACGCCTATCTCGAGGGCGACTTTCTGCTGCGCTCGGGAAAACGGTCGCGTTACTACCTGGACAAATACCGCTTCGAGACGCGGCCCGACATCCTGGCGCCGCTCGGCGAACGGATTGCGCTGGCCGTGCACGACTTCGATCCGGAGGCGGTGCGGTTGGCCGGCCCGGAGCTCGGCGCCGTTGCGCTCGCGGCCGCGGGCTCCCTCGCCTCAGGGCTGCCGTTTCTGATCGTTCGCAAGGCGGCCAAGGAGTACGGCACCTCGAACCGGCTCGAGGGCGTGCACGAGAAGGGCGAAACCGTGTGCCTCGTGGAGGACGTCGTCACCTCGGGCGGGGCCCTGCTGGAGGCAGTCGAGGCGCTCCGCAGCGCCGGTCTGACGGTGCGGACGGCGGTCTGCGTGGTGGATCGCGAGGAGGGCGGAGCCGATGCGCTCGCTCGCTGGGCCGTCCGGCTGCGGCCCATATTCCGCGCGAGCGAGATCCTCGAGGCCGTCTAACGACCGCTGTTTGCGCCAAAAATCGCGGGAATGGTCGTTCGGTTCAGCACAAAAAGACCCGCAAAACCGCATGGTTGAGCCAGTCCGGCGCGACTGTTAGGGTCTTTGCCCGTGGGCCGAACTGTCGACAGGAGGAGTGGGACTTGACGAAACAGGAATTCGTTAACGAGATCGCGAGGCGCGCCGACCTCTCGAGTCGTGATGCGGCGAAGGCCGTAGACGCCTTCCTCGACGCGATCACCGACACGCTGCAAGGCGGCGGAGAAGTGGCCTTCACGGGCTTCGGAAAATTCGTGACCCAGCGGCGCGCAGAGCGCCAGGGCGTGAATCCCCGCAATCCGACGGAGAAGGTGACGATCCCGGCAGCCACGGTGCCGAAGTTCACCGCGGGGAGTCAGCTCAAGGCGGCCGTGAAGAGCGGCGGGGCCGGCGCCTAGTCCTGAGCCTCCCCTCTCAAGCACTGCGAAGGCCGCGTAACAGGCGGCCTTCGCTGTCTTTAGGGCGAAGTACTCTCACAGTGTGGCCGCCGTCGCGACGACCAACTTCGCCGACCGCCTGGCCGAGGCGGTGGAGCGAAAGCGCTCCCAGCTCGTCGTCGGCCTGGACCCCCGGCCGGATCTGCTTCCCGTCGAGCTGAAGGGTGACGCCCATCTCGGCCGCGCCCAGGCGGCCGACGGATGCGCGCGCTTCTGCCGCGGCCTCGTCGACGCGGTCGCGCCTTACGTCGTAGCGGTCAAGCCCCAGGTCGCCTTCTTCGAGGCGCTCGGCGCCGACGGCGTGCGTGCCCTCGAGGACGTTTGCGCCTACTCGCGTGCTGCGGGGTTGCAGGTGATCGCTGACGCGAAGCGCGGCGACATCGGCTCGACGGCCCGCGCGTACGCAACTGCGTATCTCGGGTCGCCGAACGGCAAGCCGCCGCTCGCCGATGCGGTCACGGTGAATCCGTATCTCGGGCGTGACTCACTCGATCCGTTCCTCACGGCGTGCCGCCGGGACGGGGCCGGCATCTTCTGTGTCGTCAAAACGTCGAACGCCGGCGGGGCCGAGGTGCAGGATCTCGTCCTCTCCGACGGCCGGCACGTCTGGCACCAGGTCGCCGAGCTCGTGGCGGAATGGGGTGCCGACCTCGTCGGGGAGCACGGCCTGTCGTCGGTCGGCGCAGTCATCGGTGCGACGCACCCGCGCGCCGTGGGGGAGGCACGGAGGCTGCTCCCGCGGGCGATCCTGCTGCTCCCCGGTGTCGGCGCCCAGGGGGCAACGCCTGCCGACGTGGCGCGCGCATTCACGAGCGGCCCGGCCAGCGCACTCGTCAATGTCTCGCGCGACGTGATCTACGCGTTCCGCGTCTCCGGCATGGACTGGCGCAGCGCAGCCGCGGCGGAGGCGTCGCGGTACGCCCGCGAGGTG
This sequence comes from uncultured Gaiellaceae bacterium, assembly GCA_955652075.1. GTDB lineage: Bacteria > Actinomycetota > Thermoleophilia > Gaiellales > Gaiellaceae > 3-1-20CM-4-69-9. Next base: position 3,689 of record CATPAS010000307.1, read on the forward strand.
TGGGCAGTCTCCGGCTGGTGAGGAGTAGCCCATGGATCCGCGCAGGCGTCAGGAGCTGACGCGGTACGGCGCTCCGGCTGCGTTTCTCGCTGCCGTGACGATCGCCGTAATCCTGATCAAGGCGGGCCTGAACAGCTCGGGCGCGACGACGACAGTCGGTGCGCTTCCGACCACGCAGACCGCCACGAAGCCGGCGCCGACGACGACGAGGCTCGTCCTCACGACCCCGCCGGCCACCAACACCACCGCCGCCACCACTACCACCACCACCACCACGTCCACGTCCACGTC
>CATPAS010000308.1 GCA_955652075.1 uncultured Gaiellaceae bacterium
CGCGCTCGCGCAGGCGAGCCGAGACGGCCGAGCCGACGCGGCCGGAGCCGATGACCTTGACGCTCTCGAACACTCAAAGCTCCAGTTCCGTAGCGGATACCGGGCATTCGAAGCGTACACGGGCGCTGCTAGTCTGGCGTGCCTCGTGGGTCGTCGTTTCCTCCTGGGGCTTGCGCTCGCTGTGGTGCTGCTCCTGCCGGGCAAAGCCCACGCGGCAATCGCCCTCTCGCCGTGTCCGGAGGCCACGAACGGGCTCCAGTGCGGGACGGTGGAGGTGCCGCTGGATCGAAGCGGAGTGGTGCCCGGCACGATCTCGCTCCACGTCGAAGTCCTGCCGGCGCGCGGGGTGCCGCGGGGGACGATGTTCCTCATCGCAGGCGGACCGGGCCAGGGTTCTGCCGGCGCCTACAGTCTGACCAGCTCCGGCGCGGACATGCAAAACATGTTCCCCGGTTACACGCTCGTGGCATTCGACAACCGAGGGACCGGGAAATCCGGGGTCATCCGCTGTCCCGGACTGCAGAACTCGACGACGGCAACGATCGAGCAGGAAGCTGCGTTGGCCCAGGACTGTGCCGCCATCATCGGGCCTCAACGACAGTTCTACGCGACGCGTGACCATGCAGAAGACATGGAGTCTGTGCGCGTTGCACTGGGTCTAGGCCGCATCGGGCTCTTCGGCGTGTCGTACGGAACGAAGCTCGCACTGGCCTACGCGCTGGCGCAGCCCGGCGCCGTCGACCGGATCGTCCTCGACTCGGTTGTCGCGCCCACGTACCCGGACCCATTCGAGCGAAATGTTCTCCAAGAGATGCCGGGCACGCTGGCCGCGTTCTGTGCAGGCGGCATCTGCCGTGCAGCCACACCGGATTTCTCGGGCGACGTCGTCAAGCTTGCGAATCGGCTGGAGAGGCGGCCAGTCAAGGGCAATGTCATCGCGCCGAATGGTCGGCTGCAGGCTCGGCACATGAACGGCGAGAACCTGATCTCGCTGATCATCGACGCGGATCTCTCGCCCGGCCTCGCCGCAGAGGCACCGGCTGCAGTTCACGCCGCCCTGCTCGGGAACGCGCTTCCGCTGCTGAGGCTGTACGACCTCGATCTGCGGACGAGCGCGCTTTCTGCCGACGATCTGAGCTTCGGCCTCTATGCCGCGACGAACTGTGACGACGGTCTCTTCCCCTTTGCTCCGGATACTCCGCCTGCTGCGCGGAGAGCGATTCTCGATGCAACGATCGCAGCCTTTCCACCCGGCAGCGTCGGACCGTTCGGAAACTGGGCGGCCCGCACCGGGAATGCTTATTTCTGCGAGCAATGGCCGACACCCACTGGAAACACGCCGTTGGCGCCGGGACCGCTGCCGAACGTGCCGGTACTCGCCGTCAGCGGTGGCTTCGATCTCCGGACACCCACGGCGAATGCCGTCGCCGTGATCTCCCAGTTTCCGCAGGGTCAGCTGGTCACCGTCCCCGGCGTCGGGCACAGTGTGTCCACCGCCGACTTCTCGAGTTGCGCATCCGGTGCAATCAGGCGCTGGATCCTCGGAACGCTGCCGAGCTTCCGGCAGTTGCCCTGCCCTCGCGTCCCGCCTCTGGGAACGATCCTGGGTGCGTTTCCGCGTCGTCCGGCCAAGGCGACGGTGAAGGCCACACTGACCGCCGCCTCGAAGACGGTGCGGGAGGCCCAGGCGACCTGGCTCCAGGTCCTGTTCTCCTCGACGTCGTTCACTCCGCGCGGCCTGTACGGCGGCAAGCTCGTGCTCGCGAAGCAGGCATTGAGCTTCACCCTGAACCGCTATAGCGTCGTTCCCGGGGTCCAGGTGACCGGAAAGGTCGATTTCGTCGGAGGCTTGCCTACCACGTACAAGGGTACGGTCCGCGTCTCCGGCCCAGCGGCGGTTGCCGGCACGCTCAGATTCTCGAGCAATTCGGTCACCGGGAGGCTCGGCGGTCGCTCGGTCAAGGCCTCCTACTAGGTCGTTTGCGGCGCGTCCGGGGTCCTGCCTAGACTCCCTTGGCGATGCCGATCTACGAGTACGTCTGCATGAAGTGCGAAGAGCACTTCGAGGAGCTCGTTCGGGGGAATCAGGTGGTTGCCTGCCCGGAGTGCGGCGCGTCCAACGTCGCCCGACAGCTCTCGACGTTCTCGATGGTCGGCACCGCCGGGCAGACCGGCGCGTTCAGCAGTGGCGGCGGCTGTTGCGGCGGAAGCTGTGGCTGCGGTAACTGAACTGACTCGTGCAGACGAGCTGCGCGCGTTCGGCGAAGTCGTCGCGGGCTGCACGAAATGTGCGCTCGCCGGTGGCCGCACAGAGGTCGTCTTCGGTGCCGGCGATCCGAATTCCGATCTGATGTTCGTCGGCGAGGCGCCCGGGTTCCACGAGGACAAGCAAGGAGTGCCGTTCGTCGGTGCCGCCGGCAAGCTGCTCGAGCAACTACTCGCCGGCATCGGCCTCTCGCGCGAAGAGGTGTACATCGCGAACGTTCTCATGTGCCGCCCTCCCGGGAACCGCGACCCGCTGCCCGAAGAGATCCAGGCCTGCGAGTCGCACCTCTGGCGGCAGGTCGAGCTGATCGAGCCGCGCGTCGTTGCGACGCTCGGCAATTTTGCAACGAAGCTCCTGTCGGGACGGCCGACCGGGATCACGCGCGTGCACGGCCAGGAGCAGGAGGTGACTCTCGGCGGACGGCGGGTGCTGCTCTACCCGATCTACCATCCGGCGGCCGCGCTCTACACGCCGCGCATGCTCGAGGTGCTCAGGTCCGACTTCGCGCGCCTTCCCGAGCTCATGGGCCGTGACGCTGCGCCGCCCGAGCCGGTGTACGTTCCGCCTGCGGTTGCGGAGCCCGCGGTGCAGCTCGGGCTGTTCTGAGCGAGTCTCGCTCGCCCCAAGAGACCGAAGAGATCGCTGCACGCCTTGCTGCGGACCTCCGCCTGGGCGACGTCGTCACGGTCTCGGGCGAGCTTGGTTCCGGAAAGACGACCTTCGTCCGCGGTGCGTGCCGTGCGCTCGGCGTCGACGCGCCGGTCACGAGCCCGACGTACACGATCGGCCACCGCTACAAGGGACGTGTGGACGTGTCGCATCTCGACCTCTTTCGCTTTCGCGGCGTCTCGGCGGCGGAATGGGGAGACCTCGAGCCGTACTTCGACGACGCGATCGTCTTCGTCGAATGGCCGGAGGCAGGAGCCGGAGCTCTCCCGACTCCGCGGGTCGAGGTGCGGCTCGACCATGGCGACGAAGAAGAGCTGAGGCTTGTCACGATTCACAGCGATGCTGGTCCTGGCCTTCGACACGGCGACTGACGTCGCGACGAGCGCGCTCGTCTCGGACGGCGAGGTGCTGGGGGAGCGCACGTCGCGCGCGGTCACCGTGCTGGAAGACGTCGACGCGTTGCTGAGGCAGGCGGGAGCCCACACGCGCGAGCTCGAAGGGCTCGCCGTCGGGATCGGCCCGGGCAGCTTCACCGGCGTTCGCATCGGGCTGGCGACGGCGCGCGGGCTCTCGCTGGCGCTCGGCGTTCCCGTGGCCGGTGTTTCGACGCTAGACGCGCTCGCGGCAGGCGCACCGGGGGCGTTACCGGTGATCGACGCGAGGCGCGGCGAAGTCTTCGTGCTCCAGGGCGAACCGCGCGTGCTTGTGCCTCAAGAGGTCCGGTTCGGCCCGGGGACGGTTTGTGTCGGTGGCGGTGCCGTGCGCTATCGAGCCGTCCTGGAGGCAGCGGGAGCCCAGATTCCGCCGGACGATGACGAGCGCCACCTCCCGCGAGCCCGCTTCCACGCGCAACTGGCCCGGAAGTTCGGTCCGGCCGACCTGGTCGAGCCGATGTACCTGCGAGTCCCCGACGCTGATAAAACCAGGGAATGAGCGCGACCGCGAATCGGGTGGACTTCCGTCGCCTGGAGATGCGCGACCTCAACGCGATCGAAACGATCGAACGCGACTCGTATCCGACGCCCTGGTCACGGTCGATGTTCGCCGGTGAGCTGGCCAAGCCGTCCTCGATCTCGCTCGGCGCGTTCGAGCCCGACACGCACGAGCTGCTCGGCTACCTGATCATCTCCCGCTATGTCGACGCGTGGCATGTCATGAACCTCGCCGTCGCGCCCGATCAGCGGCGCAAGCGAGTCGCGACCGGACTGCTCGAGCGGTTGTTCGAGCTGACCGGCGGAGAAGGGCGTCGCGGGTACACGCTCGAGGTCAGGGTCTCGAACGAGGTGGCGATCAAGCTCTACGAGTCGGCCGGGTTCAAGGCCCGCGGAGTGCGTCGCGGCTACTACACGGACAACCGCGAGGACGCGCTGATCATGTGGCGCGATCCTGTCGCTCGCGGCGACGCTGCGAGCGACTAACTGGGACGTGCGTGTCTGGGCCCAGGTGGCGCTTTCGCGCAGGGAAAGCGCATGATTCTCGGTCTCGAGAGCTCCTGCGACGAGACTGCTGCGGCGGTGATCACGCCAGACGGTCGGATTCTCTCGAACGTCGTCTCGTCGCAAGCGGATCTACACGCGCGCTACGGCGGTGTCGTGCCCGAGGTCGCATCGCGGCGACACCTCGAGCTCGTCACGCCCGTCTTGCAGGAGTCGCTCGCCGAGGCGGAGACCTCGCTCGACGATGTCGAGCTCATCGGAGTGACGGCCGGCCCCGGGCTGATCGGCGCGCTCCTCGTCGGTGTCGCCGCTGCCAAGGCCATCGCCTGGGCGAGGCGCCTGCCGCTGGCGGCGGTCGACCATCTGCAAGGCCATGTCGCGTCGCTCTACCTCGAGCCGGATCCGGTCGAGCCACCGTTCCTCTGTCTCCTGGCGAGCGGCGGCCACACGCTGCTGCTCGACGTGCAAGGTCGCGGTGACAAAGCGCGAGTTCTCGGCACGACCCTCGACGATGCGGCGGGGGAGGCATTCGACAAGGGGGCACGGCTCCTCGGCCTCGGCTATCCCGGGGGCGCGGAGATCGACCGCATCGCGCGCGAGGGCGACCCTCGCGCCTACGAGTTCCCCGTTGCGCGTGTCCCCGGGCTCGACTTCTCTTTCTCCGGTCTCAAGACTGCGCTCCTGCACGCGGTCAAGGAGCTGCCACCGGAGGAGCTGGAACGCCGCCGCGCCGATCTGGCTGCGAGTTATCAACGTGCGATCGTGCGCGCACTCGTCGAGCGCACGCGGCAGGCCGCCGAGCAGACCGGCGCGACCAGGTTCGCGGTCGTCGGCGGAGTCGCGGCGAACTCCGAGCTGAGGGTCTCTCTTCCCGAAGCCGCGGCGGCGCCGCTGGCGCTCTGCACCGACAACGCGGCCATGATCGCCTCGGCCGCTCGGTTCACCAGGACCATCCCGTATCCCGGCTATCTTGGGCTCGATGCCTACGCGTCCACCGCGTGAGCCGTTCAACGCCCTGGTGCTTGCGGCTCTCGCGGTCGTCGTCACGGCCGTCCTCATCGCGGCCGGGGGTCACAGTGAAGGCGTAGCCCAGCAGGGAGAACCGAGCTGGCAGGGGCTCGCCGGCGCACAGCGCCCCCGGGTCGCGGTCGGCCAGCGTGTCATCGTCGTGCTGAAAGCACCGGCGCTGGCGGATCGGGTCGGTCGCGTCGGAGGCCTGGCGACGAGCGAAGAGGAACGGACGTGGACGCAGACCGCTCTCTCGTCGCAGAAGCTGCTCGTAGCGCGCCTGCGCGTCGAGGGCGTCGTCGTCCAACCCGAGTTCAGTTACACGCGCACTTTCAACGGCTTCTCGGCGGCCTTCGACGCGCGCGGCATCGCGCTGCTCGAGCGAGCCCCGGAAGTGGCGGGCGTCTACCCGGTGCGCGCGGCCTATCCCGCTTCCCTCAGCTCCAGTCTGCTGACGAGCTCCGGGTTCGGCGAGCGCCCGAACATCGGGCTCTCCGACAAAGACGGCCGCGGCGTCACGATTGCTCTGCTCGACACGGGCGTCGATCGTGCCCAGCCCTTCCTGCGTGGTCGTGTCGCGAGCGGCATCGACATCGTCGGCGGTGAGGCCGGCGCGCTGGCGGCTTCGCGCCCGGATGAGCCGGCCCAGCTCGAGCGGCACGGTACGGAGATGGCGGGCCTGCTGGTCGGCTCCGGCGGCCCCGGCGCGCTCGCAGGCGTTGCGCCAGGGGCGACCGTGCTGCCGATCCGCGTCGCGGGTTGGCAGCGAGACGCGTCCGCCGGCTGGGCGGTGTACGGACGCACCGACCAGATCCTCGCCGGGCTCGAGCGAGCGGTCGACCCGAACGGCGACGGTGATGCGCACGATGCGGCGCGTGTCGCGTTGATCGGGGTAGCGGAGCCGTTTGCCGCTTTTGCCGACGGGCCTCTTGCGCGGGCCGCTGCCGGCGCGACGCGTCTGGACACGCTGGTGGTCGCTCCCGCCGGGAACGACGGCCCTGCCGGTCCCGGGTACGGCAGCGTCTCAGGCCCGGGAGGGGCGCCCGCGGTCCTCACGGTCGGTGCCGTGGATCTCCGGCCGCGCTTCGGACAGGTGCGTGTCGTACTGCGCGCCGGCCTTCGGGTGGAGCTCGACGGGATGCGGCCACTTGCAGGGGCGGTCACTCCCACGCGTCCGCTCGACGTCGGAATCGGTGCGCCGAGATCGCAGACCACCAGCCCCGTCGGCTATAGCGGAGCGGTTCCGCTGCTCGACTTCTTCGATTCCCGCGGTTCCAGCCTGGTCGCCGGCCGCGCCGCGCTCCTCCCGGCCGGAGTCGATCCCAATGGATCGGTTGCGAACGCCGCCCAGGCAGGAGCGGTCGCGGTGCTGTTCTACGGCGCGGATCTTCCCGCAGGCGGGATCGGCCTCGACGAGAGCGCTCCGATACCTGCGGTGTCCGTTCCCGAGGACGTGGCGCACACGCTTTTGGCGAGGATCCGCGGTGGCATACAGGCGACGGTGTCGCTCGGCGCCGTGCGGACCGAGTCGAACGCCGGGGAGGGGAGGGTGATGCCCTTCTCTTCCACCGGTCTGGCGTTCGACGGCCGCGTCAAACCTGAGGTCGTGGCGCCGGGCGTCGCACTCGAGACCGCCGAGCCGGGAGCCAACGCGGACGGCTCGGCTCGCTACGGCACGGTCAACGGGACGAGCGCGGCGTCGGCGCTCGTCGCCGGCTCCGCAGCGCTGCTTGCGCAGGCGCGCCCCTATCTCGATGCGGACGCGCTGAAGAGCCTGCTCGTGGGCTCGGCGCGCACGCTTCCCGACGATCTCGTCACGGCGCAGGGCGTTGGGCTGATCGACCTCGGCGGCGCCACCGCGACCGAGGTCGGCGCGAGCCCGGCGTCGCTCGCGCTCGGACGAGCCGGCAGCCGAAACTGGCGCACGGAGAATCAGGAATTCGTCCTGCGCAACGTCTCCTTCCGGCGCCTGATCCTTTCGCTCGACGTGAGCATCTCTCAAGAAGGAGCGGCGGCGCTCCGGTTCGATCTCACGCCGCAGCATTTCTCGCTCGGCCCCGGAAGATCGATCCGGGTCCACGTTCGGGCGCGAGTGACGAGCAAGCTCGTGGGAACGGCACCCGCTGAAGGAGTCGTGGTCGTCACGCCCGCGGCCGGCCGGGAAATTCGCGTGCCATGGACGATCACCTTCGGCCAACGCCCACCTGCGGGTCTCGCCTCCGTGCGGCTCTCGACGCGCGCGTTCTCACCTTCCGATGCTGCGCCGGTTTTGCTGAGCTTCGTAGCAGGCTCGGTGCAGCGTTCGGCCGGGGAGCCTGACGTCCTCCCGCTCTCTCGCCTCGATCTCGAACTGTGGAGCCCACGCGGCGGCCGCATCGGACTGCTCGCGCGCCTACGCGACGTGCTACCGGGTCGGTATTCGTTCGGGGTGACCGGCCGCGACCCGACGGGCGCTGTACTTGTGAAAGGCGATTATCGGCTCAGGCTGGTGGCGTTCGCGACCGATGCCGGGCCGCCGACGATCCGGACGGTCGGGTTCACGATCAAGTAGGCTCCGCCGGCCCGCCGAGCCAAAAATGTCCCCATTTGCGCGGAAAAAGGAGCTGACGTGACGACGGTCGACGTGCCCATCTCGCACCTTCGCGAGAACCCCTACGAGATCGCGAAGTCCCAGCTGAGAAAAGTCGCCGACACGTTCGCGATCGATCCCAACCTCATCAACGTTCTCCAGGAATGCAAAAAGGCCCTCGTCGTTTCGGTTCCCGTCTCGATGGACGACGGAACGACGCAAGTCTTCCAGGGCTACCGCGTCACGCACAACGTCGCCCGCGGGCCCTCGAAGGGCGGCATCCGCTACCACGCCGACGTCACGCTCGACGAGGTCAAGGCGCTGGCGATGTGGATGACCTGGAAGTGCGCTCTATCCGGAATCCCGTTCGGGGGCGCCAAGGGCGGCGTCGTCTGCAATCCCAAGACGATGTCGGAGGGCGAGCTGCAGCGCATGACGCGCCGCTTCACCTCGGAGATCATCAACGAGATCGGGCCGGAGAAGGACATCCCCGCGCCGGACGTCGGCACCGACGGGCGCGTGATGGCGTGGATCTTCGACACGTACTCGATGAACAAGGGCCATTCGGTGCTCGGAGTCGTCACGGGCAAGCCGCTCACGATCGGCGGCTCGCTCGGCCGCGAAGAGGCGACAGCGCGGGGCGCCCTCTATTGCGTTCGCGAGGCCGTGCGCAAGCGGCAGCTGTCGCTGCAGGGCACGACCGTCGCGGTGCAGGGCTTCGGGAACGTCGGCTCCTATCTCGCGAAATTTCTCGCAGAGGACGGCGCGACGGTGATCGCCGTCTCGGACTCGACCTCGGGCCTCTACAACCCGAACGGCATCGACGTGCAGGCGGCGATCGCACACAAGCGTGAGACCGGCTCGCTCGCGGGTTTCAGGGGCGCCGACCCGATCTCGAACGAGGACCTGCTCGTGCTCGAGTGCGACGTCCTTGCGCCGTGCGCGCTGGAACAGGTGATCACTGCGGAAAACGCGGACAAGGTCAAGGCGAAGATCATCGTGGAGGGTGCCAACGGCCCGGTAACACCTGCCGCCGACGAGATCCTCGAGGAGAAAGGCGTGCTCGTCCTCCCGGACATCCTCGCGAACGCCGGCGGCGTGATCGTCTCGTACTTCGAATGGGTCCAGGGACTGCAGGAGTACTTCTGGAAGGAAGCCGAGGTGAACGCGAAGCTGAACGACATCATCACGCGAGCGTTCAACGAAACGTGGAGCACGATGGAGAGCCGAGACATTTCGATGCGCCTGGCCGCCTACGGCCTGGCCGTCCAGCGCGTCTCGGAAGCGACGGTCACTCGCGGCATCTATCCGTAATCCCACGCGGGGACCCATGGTTCCCCCGTGTGCCCCTCCAGTGCGCCTCCGGCTAACGTCGCTTCGCTGCCGTTAGCCTCCGGCTTAGATGGGTCAGGTTCTCAAAGCGAAGGTCGTCCTGTACCACGCGAAGGGATGCCACTTGTGCGAGCGTGCCCGGGGAATCCTCGACCAGGTGGGCCACGAGGTCCCGTTCGACCTTCACGAGGTGGACATCGGC
>CATPAS010000309.1 GCA_955652075.1 uncultured Gaiellaceae bacterium
CTCGTCGCGCTGCTGCCGTTGCCCCGCATGCAGGCTGAGCTGCACCCAGTCCAGTTCCGCGAGCACGTCGTCGGGAAGGTCGAGCGTGCCGTCGGCGCGGATGTCCACCTCGGTGCCCCTCAGTACTCGGAAGGGCGCGAGCTCCTCGTTGACGGCTGCGATCTCCTCTGCCTGCCGCCGTAGGTCGTCCGCATCGAGCCCGGGAACGACGCGCACGTTCGGCGTGTGGTCGCAGATCGCGACGTAGTCGTAGCCGAGATCGCGTGCGGCGGTCGCCATCTCGAGGATGGACGCCTTCCCGTCCGACCAGGTCGAGTGCATGTGGAGGTCGCCGCGGATGTCTTCGCGCGTCAGCAGCGCCGGCGGTTCGCCGCGGAACGGCTGCTCGCGCAACTCCGGGGGACACCAGGGAATGCCGAGCTGCGCGTAGAGGGACTCCTCGTCCGGCGCGGCCGGCAATTCGCCGAGGCCTGCGACGTATGCCTTTGTCCCGGTTGCAACCACCAGCTCGGTGCCGAAGTTCGTTGTCTCCGCGACCACGAGCTCGACCGGCACGCCCTCGACCGTGACCCCGACGGCACGCCGGTCGCTTCGCTCGAGCACCGAGACGATCGCGGGGAGCGCCTCGAACGCGGCGAGCACCGGCTCGGGCCGTGCCGCTGAACACACGACTGCAAGGTCGAAAGACACGTCGGCCCAGCGGCGCGGATCCCCTGCGGCCTCGCCGCCGACGCCGGCGGCGATCTCCTCGACCAGCGCCCGCGCCCGATTCAGGACCATCCCCTTCGGCGGTTGGGGCTTTCCTTCGCGTTCGAGCGCGGCGAGCAGGCGCTGTTCCGTCTGCGGTCCGATCCCCGAGACTGACGTGAGCCGCCCTTCACGCGCAGCCGTCCGGAACTCCTCGGCACTCGAGACGCCGAGTGCCTTCCCGATCTCGACCATTCGTTTCGGCCCGACGCCGAGGAAGCGGCCGAGACCGACGAGCTCCGGCTGCACATCACGTTGAAGCTCGTCGAGCTCGGCGATGCGCCCGGTGTCGACGAGCTCGCGCAGGCGCGTCGCGATCCCGGAGCCGATCCCCCGCAGCTCCTGTACGCGGTCCTCGGCGACGAGCTCCGCGATCGGCGCCTCCGTCTCGCGGATCGACTCGGCCGCTCGTCGATATGCGCGCGACGTGTAGAAACCCGAGCCGGAGAGGTCGAGGAGCGCAGCGAAAGCGTCCAGCTGCTCGGCGATCTCCGCATTCGTGAGCCGTTTCACCCCCGATAGTCTGCGCACATGGCGGTAATCGTCGTGCCGTTCCGCGGGCTGGCAGGAAAGCAGCGCCTGACCGGCCTGGGCGCGGACACACACAGAGCCGTCGTTCTCGGCATGCTCGCCGACGTGCTCGCGGCGACGACGATCGTCGGCGAGACCGTCGTCGTGACGAACGACGACGACGGTCGTCGGCTCGCAACGGCGGCGGGTGCTCGAACGGTTGACGATCCCGGCGGCGGGCAGAGCCCCGCAGTCGCAGCGGCGCTCGGACTGTTGGACATCGACGCGATCCTGGTCGTCAACGCCGACGTCCCATGCGTGGTGCCGTATGACCTGCGCTCGCTGCTCGCCGCGACGCCGCTCGGCGGGATCGCTCTCGTCGCGTCGGCGGACGGTCGTACGAACGCGCTGAGCCTCCCGGCGCCGAATCTCTTCGACCCGCTCTACGGGCCTCGCAGCGCGGACCGCTTCCTGCGTGCTGCGCGCGACCTCGGGCTCGAGGCCGTTGCCGTCGAGATCCCGAATCTCGCCGACGATGTGGACACGCGCGACGATCTCGACCGCGTGCAGCTCCGCGCGGGCCCGCGCACACAGGCCGCACTCCAAGGGCTGAGACTCGCCTCGTGAAGGTCGCGATCCTGACCGGCGGCGTCGGCGGCGCTCGCTTTCTGCGTGGCGTCGTCGAGGTAGTCGATCCCGCCGCGGTCACCGCGATCGTCAATGTCGGCGACGACCTGGAGGTGCTCGGGCTTTCCGTCTCGCCCGACCTCGACAGCGTGCTCTACGCGCTCGCCGGCATCGGAGACGAAGAGCGTGGGTGGGGCAGGGCCGATGAAACGTGGAACGCGCTTGGCACCGTGGAGTCGCTCGGCGGCGAGTCCTGGTTTCGCCTCGGCGACCGCGACCTCGGGCTGCACCTCGTGCGCACGAACGCGCTGAAGGAAGGCGCGCCCCTCTCTGCGGTGACAGCCCGCCTCGCCGCCGTGCTCGGCGTGGAGACCACGGTTCTCCCCGCGACGGACGAGCAGGTGCGGACTTGGCTCGACACCACGAACGGAAGCTTCTCCTTCCAGGAATGGTTCGTCGCCCGAAGGCACCGCGACCCTGTCGACCGCGTCCGCTTCGAAGGTACGAGGGAAGCACGCCCCGCACCGGGTGTGCTCGAGGCGATGCACGAGGCCGACCTCATCCTGATCGCACCGAGCAACCCATTCGTCTCGATCGGTCCCATCCTGGCTGTGGAGCGAATCAGGTTTGCGCTCGAACGACGACGTGTTCCCTGCGTCGCCGTCAGCCCGCTCATCGGCGGTCGCGCGGTCAAGGGCCCGGCCGCAGCGATGCTCCAACGGCTACAGGGCGGGATATCCGCAGTCCACGTCGCGCAGTGCTATCCCGGCCTTATCGATGTCCTGGTCATCGACCAGGAGGATGAGGCCGCTGCGGACGCCGTTTCGAGCGCCGGCGTTCGACCTGTCGTGACGCAGACGCTCATGCGCGACGCCGCCTCGCGCAAGAGTCTCGCGGAAGCGGCACTCAACGCAGTCGCGCTCGCATGAAGGTCGCGATCGTCGGCGGCACCGGAGCTTTTGGGCGCGCGCTCGCGAAGCGTCTCCAAGAAGTAGGAACGGACGAAGTGCTCGTCGGCTCGAGGGAGGCTGAAAGAGCGCAGGCAACCGCGACGGAGCTCGGCGTCGCGGGCGGCCGCAACGAGGAGGTGGTCAGCGGCGCCGACCTCGTCGTGCTCGCGGTCAAGTCGAATGCGACGCTGGCGACCGCGAGCGAGCTCGCGGCGGCGATCGGCACGACCCCGGTTCTCTGCGTCGCCAGCGACCTGCGCTTCAGCGCCGAAGGCGTGCTTCCGGGCCGCCATCAGGGCTCGCTCGCCGAAGAGGTCGCCCGCATCCTGCGCGCGCCGGTTGCCTCGGGGCTCCAGTCGTTCGCCGCGGCGAACCTGGTCGAAGGCGATTCCGGCGACGCGCTCATCTGCGGCGGCGCGGACCGCGCGAAAGAGCTCTCCCTCGAGCTCGCCGGACGCCTCGCGGACCGGGCGATCGACGTCGGCCCGCTCGAAAACTCGCGCGCCCTCGAGGGCATGACCGCCGTGATCCTGAACGTGAACAAGCGCTACAAGGCCCACGCCGGCATTCGCCTCACTGGACTGCCCTGAGCGGCGAGCTTCGCATCATCCCGGTCACCGGCCTCCCCGAGATCGAGGAGGGGGACGACCTGGCCGAGCTCGTCGCCGCCAAGCTCGAGCTCGAGGACGGCGACGTGATCGTGCTCGCGCAGAAGATCGTGTCGAAGTCCGAAGGCCGGGTCATCGCCCTCGCGGGCATCGAGCCCTCGGAGCGGGCGCTGGAGATCGCCGGCGACGACGAGGATCCGCGCCGCATCGAGGTCATCCTCCGGGAGGCCGCACGCGTGGTGCGAGTCCGGCCGCCGCTCGTCATCGCAGAGACGACGCACGGCTTCATCTGCGCCTCCGCCGGCGTCGACGCTTCGAATGCGCCGGAGCCCGAGACGCTCGTCCTGCTGCCTCACGATCCGGATGCGTCGGCGAACCGCATCCGCGACCGCATTCGCGCGCTCACCGGTCGCGAGGTCGCCGTCCTCATCACCGACTCGTTCGGCCGTCCGTGGCGTCAGGGAACGATCGACGTCGCGCTGGGGGCGTCGGGGCTCGAGGTGTTGCGCGACCTACGAGGAACGCGCGACGGTGTCGGCTACGAGCTGCACTCGACGATGATCGCCGTCGCGGACGAGATTGCCAGCGCCGCCGAGCTCGTGATGGGAAAGGTCGACGGCATACCGGCGGCGGTCGTTCGCGGCCTCGACGTCGCGGGTGACGGACGCGCCCGCGACCTCGTCATTCCAGAAGAGCGAGACTTGTTCCGCTAGCCCTCTGCGACGGGTGTCAAATAGGCTGGCCGCCGTGGACGAGCTGCGGAAATCAGCCGTCGATCCCGACCCGCTGGAGCAGTTCCGCCGTTGGTACGCCGACGCGGAAGGGACCGGAATCAAGGCGCCGCAGGCGATGGCGCTGGCCACCTCGACGGCCGACGGCGCCCCATCGGTGCGGATGGTGCTGCTCAAGGGCGCCGATGAGCACGGCTTCGTCTTCTTCACCGGCTATGTCAGCCGCAAGGCAGGTGAGCTCGACGCGAACCCACACGCGGCGCTCCTGTTCCACTGGGATCCGCTCGGCCGGCAGGTGCGGGTCGAGGGTCGCGTCGAGCGCGTCCGGGAGGAGGACTCCGACGCCTACTTCGCCACGCGCCCGCGCGGAGCGCAGCTCGCAGCTGTGGCCTCACGTCAGAGCTCGGTGCTCCGGGATCGCGCGGAGATCGACGAGCGCGTCGCCGAGCTCGCCCGCGAGCACGAAGGCGCCGAGGTGCCGCGGCCCGAGCACTGGGGCGGCTATCGGCTCGTCCCGGAGAACTACGAGTTCTGGCAGCACCGCGACGACCGCATGCACGATCGCCTGCGCTACCGGCGAGCGAACGGCGACTGGGTCGTCGAACGGCTGTCGCCTTAGCGCTCGAGCCAGCGGTTCATTCGAACAGTCCAGCAAGCTCGTCGGCTTCCGCCTTCGAGAGCGGATGGCCGAGGGCGCCTAGCGCCGGCTCGAGGTGCTTCGGCCGGCGAGGCCCGACCACGACGGCCGTGACCCACGGCTGCGCGAACAACCAGGCGATTGCGAGCGTCGCGGAGTCGACTCCGCGACGCTTCGCGATCTCCGCGAACCGCTCGAGCGCGGTAAATGTCTCCGGTCTGTGCAGATGCTCGTAAGGACCGGGGCGCATCGCCATCCGCGACCCCTCCGGCGCCGGCTCGTCACGCTTGTACTTTCCGGTCAGCCAGCCGCCGGCGAGCGGACTGTACGGCGTATACGAGATTCCGCGCTCGGCGCACAGCTGCGCAACGCGGTCGTCCGCGCGGTCGAGCAAGGAGTACGAGTTCTGCACGGTCGCGGGCTTGCCGATCGCGAGGGCGGCGCCGAGCTCCTCCGCATCGAAGTTGCTGACGCCGTACGCCTTGATCAGCCCGAGCTGGATCAGGCCCTCGAAGGTCGAGACCGTCTCCTCGACGGGGACGTCCGGATCGAACTCGTGGGCCAGATAGAGATCGACCGCGTCGACGCCGAGCCGATCGAGGCTCGACTCGAGCTGCCGCGTGATGCGTGCACGCGCAAGCCCCTGATCCTGCCCCTCTCCCATCGGGTTGAAGGTCTTGGTCGAGATCTCCGGACGGATGCCGCGGATCGCCATCCACTTGCCGATCATCGTCTCGCTCTGCCCGCCGCCGTACGCGTCGGCCGTGTCGAAAGTCGTGATGCCGAGCTCCCAGGCCGCGTCCATGATGCGGAATGCCTCCTCCTCGTTCTCGCCTTTTCCGAAGAACTCGGGGGCGGAGCCGATCCCCCCGAAGTTGCCGCAGCCGAGGATGATCCGCGAGACCTCGACCCCGGTCTCGCCGAGCTGACGGCGTTCCATCGCGAGATTCTACGAGCGGCGGTTTCTCAGGTGCTTGCGCAACGCTGCAAGTCGCTCGTCCCAGTCGGCG
This sequence comes from uncultured Gaiellaceae bacterium, assembly GCA_955652075.1. Lineage (GTDB taxonomy): Bacteria > Actinomycetota > Thermoleophilia > Gaiellales > Gaiellaceae > 3-1-20CM-4-69-9. Next base: position 5,821 of record CATPAS010000309.1, read on the forward strand.
CCCACTCCGGCCATCCAGTCCATGGCGACGCCCAGCGGCCCCGGCGTCAGCTCGTAGAGCGTCTCGCGTCCCTCGCGCCGGCTCTCGACGAGCCCTGCTTCATTCAGCGCGGCCAGATGCTTCGCGACAGCCTGCCGGGTCACCGGCAGCTCGGCGGCGAGCTCGGTGGCCGTCGCAGTCTCGCGCGACGCGAGCGCCTCGAGCACGTAGCGGCGGTTGGGATCGGCGAGCGCGTCGAAGACGCGCCCCGTCGCGTCGCTCACACGCGGGTCAGAGCGAGCGCGCGGAGCTCGAGTGCCGTGGAGAAC
>CATPAS010000310.1 GCA_955652075.1 uncultured Gaiellaceae bacterium
AATCGCAGCGCCTCCGTACAGGCAAGCTCGGCGCCGACGACTGGCCGCGCCTGACGGCCGCCTGCGACAAGCTCGCGAAGGCGCCGATCTACGTCGACGACACGGGCTCGATCACGATGATGGAGATCCGCTCCAAAGCGCGACGGCTCAAGACGCGTGAGCCGAACCTCGGGCTGATCATCGTCGACTACCTGCAACTGATGACCTCGGGGACGACTGCGGAGAACCGCGTCCAGGAGGTCTCGCAGATCTCGCGCAACCTCAAGGTCCTCGCACGCGACCTCGACGTGCCGATCCTCGCGATGTCGCAGCTGTCCCGAGCGGTGGAGCAGCGGCATGACAAGCGCCCGATCCTGTCCGACCTGCGCGAGTCCGGCTCGATAGAGCAGGACGCCGACCTGGTCATGTTCGTCTACCGCGACGAGTACTACAACGAAGAGAGCGACCAGCAAGGGCTCGCGGAGATCATCCTGTCGAAGCACCGCAACGGCCCGACCGGGGTCGAGAAGCTCTCGTTCCTCAAGCGCTACGCAAAGTTCGCGGACCTGGCGGCCTGATGGCATCCTGGGCAGTCGTCGGCGAGCAGGTCGTGTGGATCTCCCCGATGGCAATGGGTTTCACCGTGGTGTGCGATCGCTGCGCCGACTCCGGCCAGAGCTTGCCTTCCGTTCAGGGGACGCTCCCGCTCGACCGTGCCCGCGGGACGATCACGTGTCCGCGTGGTCACGAGATCCGCGTCGAGCGCGACGGCCGCTAGGCCGCCGTAGCGACGACTACAGCGAAGGCGACGTACAGCGCGACGATCGCGGCGCCTTCGCGTCGCGTGAGCCCGCCGCCAAAAGCGAGCGCGACCGCGACCACCGTCATCCCGACCATCCACAGCGACGCGAAGATCTCGAGCCCCGACGCCGAGCCGAAGCCCAGGATCACTGCGGGCACGCAGAGCCCCACGAGGATGTTCGCGTTGTTCGAGTTCAGCGCTTCGCTCACGCAGGCAGCGCCGCGGCCATGCCTGGCGAGCCGAACCGCGGCGATCAGATTCGGGATGCTCGTCAGCGCCGCAAGCACGAGCGCTCCGAGCACGATGTCCGACACGTCGAAGCGGTCGCCCAGCGATTGCGCAGCCGCGACCATCCCGTAGGCGCCGCCGACCACCGCCGCGAGAGCCGGGACAACGGCAAGGATGTCGAGCCTCGTCGCCGGGCGGCTGAGCTCATCGCGGCGTGCATCCTGCTGCTCCTCGGCCACGGCCTCGCGTAGCGGCGCGGGCAGGCGCGAACGTGCGCGTTCGTGGAGCGCCGAGAGGACGACATAGGGCGCAAGCACGACCACCGCCAGGATGAGGCCGACCGGCCCAGGCAGGACGTCCATCGCGACGAGAGCGCCGATGATCGCAACAAGGATCGCCACGCCTCCGTTCAGCAGCAGCCCGTGACGGTGGATGCGCACAGGTCCCGCGATCAAAGCCGACAAGCCGAGCAGTGCGGCGAGGTTGAAGACGTTCGACCCAACGACCACGCCGACACCGGTGTCCTTGTGCCCCGCCACAACCGCCGCCACGGCCGAGGCGATCTCCGGTGCATCGGCTCCGAGCGCTGTCACCATCCCCAGGAGCGCCTCCGAGAAGCCGAGCCGTTCTCCGATCCGGTCGAGCTCCCGAGCGAGCACGACGCTCGCCGCGACGGTGAGCGCGAACGCAGCCGCGAGCACAACGAGCGCCACCGGAGTCGACACTGGCGCTGCACCCTAGCGCGAGCAGTAGCCGCATCCTCTGGCACACTCGTCCGCGTGCCCGCAACCGTCATCGTCGGCGCGCAGTGGGGAGACGAGGGCAAGGGAAAGATCGTCGACCTGCTCGCCCTCGACTCCGACCTCGTCTGCCGCTACCAGGGCGGCCCGAACGCCGGGCACACGATCGTCGTCGACGGCGAGACGTTCAAGATCCGTCAGATCCCGAGCGGCGTCCTGCGCGGGAAGATCTGCGTCATCGGCGCCGGCTGCGTCGTCGATCCCGAGGTGTTCCTGGCGGAGGTGGACGAGCTCGAGTCGCGCGGCGTCTCGACCCGCGTCGTGCACCTTTCGGGCGAGGCGCACCTGATCATGCCCTGGCACGTCGCGATCGACCAGGCGAGCGAGCGGCGCCTCGGCAAGCTCCAGATCGGGACCACGAGGCGCGGCATCGGTCCCTGCTACGCGGACAAGGCGGCGAGACTGGGCATCCGCGTCCAGGACCTCCTCGAGCCGAAGATCCTGCGGCAGAAGATCGAGGTTGCGCTGGCGGAGAAGAACGTCTGGCTCGAGCGCGTCTACGGCGTTCCGCCGCTCGACCTGGAAGAGATCGCTGCGCAGCTCGAGTCGTTCGCGCAACGGATTCGCCCTTACGTCTCGGACACGTCGCTGCTCGTCGACCGCGCGCTGCACGAAGGGCGCGAAGTCCTGCTGGAGGGCGCACAGGGGACGCTGCTCGATCTCGACCACGGCACGTATCCGTTCGTGACGTCTTCGAACACGGTCGCGGGAAACGCGGCGACGGGGATCGGGATCGGCCCCAACCGGATCGACCGCGTGATCGGCATCGCCAAGGCCTATGTGACC
>CATPAS010000311.1 GCA_955652075.1 uncultured Gaiellaceae bacterium
GCACGTCGACGCCGGCGGCTCCGGCTTCCTCGAGTTGGGCGCGCTTGCTCTGCACCCGCTCGAGAACATCCCAGCCGGGAAAGGGAGCGAGCACCTGGAGATCGCCGAGGTGTTGCGCGATCAGGTTCAGCTGCTCGTCGTGCGTCGGAAAGACGGCGACTTCGCCGAGGGCGCGAATCGAGGCAATGAAGCGCGTCGGGTCCACGTGCGAATCCGGACTGAGGAACGGTTCCGCGTAGCGTGAGCGAAAGCCGAGCGCGCTCGGTCGGTGGTCGACGGCGAGCACGCGGATCCCCGCGCGGCCGAGCGAGCGGATCGCCGCGAGCCCGTTGACCCAGCCCACGTCGACGACCGCAGCTGGGAGTCCGTGCTCGGCGTTCGTGTGACGCATCGCGCCGATTCTGCCGAGCAGCGGCAAGCCGACCTCCAATCGTCACGAACGGGGCACGCCTGCGTCACACGTCTCTTGCGACACTAAAGGTGTCTTTTACAGCCCTTTTGCCTCATTGCGACTTGTCTTGGGGTCTGACCCGAAGACAGTAGCCCGTTAGGACAAGCGGTCTCCTGAGGTTCGCCCCTGGCCGAGATCGGTCGCTGCTGCCGATCAGGCTGACCTATCGGAGGGTTTTCAGCGCCGCCAGGTGCTCGGGGCTCGGCTCCCACTCGGCGGCTTCGACGTTCGCCCTGACCTGCCCGGGCTTCGTCGCGCCTGCGATCACCGATGCGATCGCCGGTTGGGCCAGGAGACCGCCGATCGCGACCTGCAGCAACGTCAGGCCTCGCTCCCTCGCGAACTCCTCGAGTGCCTCGAGGCGGTCGAACGTCTCGTCGGTGAAGACTGCATCCCGCTCCGATAGGCGCGCGCCCTGCGGACGCTGCTCGCCACGGCGGTACTTCCCGGTGAGCAGCCCGCTCGCCAGCGGGAAGTACGGCAGCACGCCGATGCCGAGCCGCGCGCACGTCGGCAGCAGCTCCTCCTCCGCTTCACGGCGCAGCAGCGAGTACTGGTTCTGCGCGCTCACCGGCCGCGCGAAGCCGTGTTCGCGGCAGATCGCGTCGACCTCCTAGATCTTCGCCGCGTTCAAATTCGAATGGCCCACATAGCGCACCTTCCCCGCACGCACGAGCTCGTCCAAGGCACCGAACGTCTCCTCGAAGGGTGTGACGTTGTCAGGCGTGTGGTACTGGTAGAGATCGATGACGTCGGTGCGTAGCCTCTGCAGCGACGCCTCGATCGCCTGATGGATGTACGCCCGCGAGCCGCGCGCCTCGGTCCCGTGGCCCATGTCGCCGCCGAACTTCGTCGCGAGCACGATCCGGTCCCGACGACCCTCGAGAACCTCCCCGAGGAAGGACTCGCTGCCGCCTTTGTTCCCGTAGATGTCGGCGGTATCGACGAGGGTCACACCTGTTTCGATGGCTGCGTCGACGACGGCACGCGTTCCCTCGAGGTCGACCCTCGTTCCGAAGTTGTTGCCGCCAAGGCCCACGACGGAGACCTCCGGCCCTTCCTTTCCCAATCGCCGCGTGCGCACGACCGGCCATGCTAGAGCTTCCCCATGCGCTACCGCCGCCTCGGCTCCAGTGACCTCGAGGTCTCGGAGATCAGCCTCGGCTCGTGGCTGACCTTCGGCGGCGGCGTCTCGAACGCGCAGGCCGAAGCGTGCGTCGCCAAGGCGTTCGAGCTCGGGATGAACTTCATCGACACGGCGAACGTCTACTCGAGCGGTGGAGCAGAGGAATTCCTCGGCGAAGTGCTTGCCACGCGACCGCGTGACTCGTACATCCTCGCGACCAAGCTCTACTTCCCGATGAACGGCGATCGCGGCCTGTCACGAGAACAGGTCTTCAAGCAGATCGACGCTTCGCTCGCCCGGCTCCGCACGGACTACGTCGATCTCTACCAGTGCCACCGCTACGACGTGGAGACGCCGCTCGAGGAGACGATGGAGGCGCTCACAGAAGTCGTGCGGCAGGGCAAGGCTCGCTACCTTGGCTTCAGCGAATGGACTGCCGAACAGATCCGGGCCGCGCTCGCGCTGGTCCCTCGCGTCGAGAAATTCGTCTCGTCGCAACCGCAGTACTCGATCCTGTACCGCGTTCCCGAACGTGAGGTGATCCCGCTCTGCAAGGAGAACGGCATCTCGCAGATCGTGTGGTCGCCACTCGCCCAGGGCACACTGACCGGGAAGTACAAGCCGGGCGAGGAACCTGCGGCCGGCACTCGCGCGGCGTCGCAGCAGATGGGCTGGTCGATGGACCGCTTCCGCGACGACGACGTGCTGCGGGCGGTGCAACGCCTCGTCCCCATCGCGGCAGGGCTCGGCATCACGATGGCCCAGCTCGCGCTCGCGTGGGTGCTGCGCGAGGAGAACGTCGCCTCGGCGATCGTGGGGGCGTCACGCCCCTCGCAGGTCGAGGAAAACGCGGGCGGCTCCGGGATCGAGCTCGACGAAGCGACCCTCCAGGCGATCGACGACGCCGTTGCCGACGTCGTCGTTCGCTAGTGGAGTCTCCCCTTCGCTCTAGGTGAGGCGCTTACGAGCCTTCTGCACCGACGGCAGAGCCGCCTTGGCCTTCGCCAGCGGCCGGGCCTTCAGCGCCACCGAAGCGGGCTTCGCGGAAATCGTGATCTCCTCACCGGTGGCGGGATTCCGACCCTGGCGCGGCTTCGTCGCCTCCTTGACGCGCACGACCAGCTGAACGACGCCGCCGATCCGCACCTTCTCCGCGTCTGCGAGTTGCTCGAGGACGACTTCCTCCAACGCCGCGAGGGCGGCCTTGGCATCGCTCTTGGTCAGACCGCTACGGTCAGCGACTTCACTTGCCAATTGCGTCTGGGTCAGGGGCATTGGACTCCTTCGGTTGTGGGCGAGATGACGTACGGATTCAAGCGAGAGTGCCAGACGGACGTCCAGGAGGATCAGGTGACGACGCGGTAGACCTCAAAAACCTCTGCAAACTCGCGATTCACGTTGATTCCGTGGGTCCTGGCCACATTCCGAATGTACTCGGGATCGCTGTAGCGGCGGTGGTGCTGCGACGCGTACGTCGCCAGTGCAGCCACCTTCTTTTCGATGTGCGATTCCGTTAGCGCGAAGTAGGCCTGGTAGGCGAAATCGAAGTTGTTCCACGGGATCTCGTAGCCGAGGATCGTCGTGCGCTTGAACGCGCGAAGTCCTTCCGCCGCAATCACCTGGTGATCCTGATGGATGTCGTGCAGGCTCGGCTGGAAGACGGCGTCGGGCTGCCAGTCCTCCCAGAGCGCAACGAGCAGCTCGAGGATGTCTTGGCGGTGTTCGGGGAACGTCCGGACGTCGAAGTCGTGCACGGTCAAGTTCTCAGCCGAGATCCCGAGCTTGGCCGTCGCCGCCTTGACCTCCTGGACGAGCGTGTCCGACGGGAAGCCTTCGGGCAGCGACCTGGTGGCGACGGAGAACGCCACATAGCGGACGTCCGCCCCCTCTTCCACCAACCGCGTCATGGTCCCGCCGGCCCCGAACTCGCCGTCGTCGGTATGTGGCGCGAGCACGAGGACGCGCTTCCAGGCACCGATCACGCGGCCCTTCCTATCACGGTGCCCATAGGCTTCGTTCCGCTTGTTAGACGCCGCTGCTCTCCTCGGTGCCCTCGGGGCGGTTCTCGTGCTCGTTACGAAGCGGCGTGAGATCCTCCTCGCCGGCTTCGCGACGCTCGGCGTGGCGGAGATCCTCCTCGCTCGCACCGGCGGCCTCTCGTTCTCACCGAGGCTGATCGCGGCCGGCGTCGTCGCCCTGGTCGTGCTGGCTGCCGGTGCTGCCCTGCTGCGACGCGCGCCCGACCTCGTGCTCCCATTGCTGCTCGCCGCCGCGCCGTTTCGCCTTCCCCTTGACTTCGGCCGCCACCACCGGTTCTACGTCGCCGTCGCCCACGGCGGACAGCTCGGTCGATTGCTGCCGCTGTACGCGGTGCTTTCGATCTGCGTGCTCGCGCTGCTCTGGGACGCGGTGCGCGGCAAGGCTGTCAAGGCGATCCCGCGCGGGATCGGGGTCCCGGCTGCGGCCTTCCTCGCACTCGCGTCAGTGTCGGTGCTCTGGTCGAGCGACACGATGTCGGGGCGGAGCCTGCTCGAGTTCTTCCTGCTCCCGTTCGCCTGCCTCGTCGCCGTCGGAGCCCGCGCGCCGTTTCCGCAGCGTCTACCTCGCACGCTCGCCGTGGTGGCCGTCGCCCTCGCGACGCTCTTCGCGATCGTGGGAATCGTCGAGGCCGTCACACACCGGCTGATCTTCTACTCGCACACCCTCGCGGTCTCGAACACGTATACGTCGTTCTTTCGCGTCACGTCTCTCTTCCGGGACCCAAGTCTCTACGGACGCCACGTCGTGCTCGGGATCGCTGTCCTCGTAGTGTGTCTCCTTCTCCGTAAGACGAACGTCATTGCGGCGGCCGTCCTGATTGCATTGTTGTGGGTCGGCCTCTACTTCTCGTATTCGCAGTCGAGCTATGCGGCGTTGTTCGTCGTCGTCCTCGCCGTGACGATCGCCGCGACGGAAAAGCGCCTGCGCTGGGTGACCGTGGCTGCCGCCGTTCTCGTCGCCCTAGCCGCCGCCGGAATCGCGGCGTCGAGGGTGGTGGACACGTCGGTCCGAAAGGCCACTAGCGACCGCTCACGAAGGATCGAACTGACCGCGAAGGTCTTCCGCCACCATCCACTCGCCGGTGTCGGTCTCGGGGGTCAGCCCCTCGAGAGCCAGCGCCTCGGCGGAGGTCACGCTCCACTCCAGAACTTCGTCTCGCACACCACACCCCTGACCGTTGCGGCGGAGCTCGGGGTCGTCGGCGTGCTCTTCTACGTGGGTCTCCTGATCGGAGCAGCCGCAACACTGCTCTCTGTGTGGCGGCGACAGCGAGCCCTAGGGCTTTCGCTCGCTGCCGTCTTCCTCGCTCTCTTCGTGCACTCTCTCGCCTACAGCGGCTTCTTCGAAGATCCCATCACCTGGCTCGTGCTCGCAGTGGCTTCGGCGTACTTGTCTGGTTCGGACACGGTCGCGCCGGAGCCCGAAGTCCGGCCGGCCGCCGCGCAGTGAGACGCGTCGAGCTCCGTGGCGGTTGGACGGTGCTCGCGACGCTCGGGCTGCTGGTGCTGCTCGCCGTGCCCGAGCTGGGCTCGGACCCATGGCCGTTCCGGCCGCCTGCTCTGCACCCCCACGGCCTCCTCGGCCCGCTCGTTCGCGCGGCGAGTCGCCACTGGGACCTCGGCGCGATCCGCACGCCGGGAATCGTGGCCGGGATGGTCATCGCGCTCGTCGCCGTGATCGGGTGGAGATGGCGAAGCTGGCGGGCCGAGCTCCTCGGCGGCCTGTGCCTGCTCGTCGCGCTCGCCGTCCTCGTGCCGGCCGTCCTGCTCCAGGTCGGGCTGCGTGAAGCAAGTCAGCCCTGGTACTACGTCAACGACTCGACCTACCAGATCGAGGTCGCAGGCGACCTGCTGGCCCACGGGCACAACCCCTACGGCCACGACTACTCGGGCTCCGGCCTCGAGCAGTGGTACCCGGCCGCTGGTTTCGACCCGCACTTCCGGCAAGTGGCGCTGCGACACTTCGCGTACTTCCCCGGCACCGCGCTGACGGCGGCTGCGTGGCGCGTCCTCCCGCACCCGCTCGACGACTATCGCTTGTTCGACCTCCTGGCGACCGTCGGGCTCTTCGGCGCGTTCCTGCTGTTCCGCGGGCCGCTCTGGCTGCGACTCTCGCTCGGCGCCGCAGCCGCCGCGAATCCGCTCGCGGTGCGCGCGGTGTGGTTCGGAACCGCGGACGCGCCGAGCCTGCTGTGCGTGGTGCTCGCGTTCGCGCTGCTCTCGCGCCGCCGGCTCGTATGGGCCTCGCTGCTGCTCGCGCTCGCGGTCCTGCTCAAGCAGTTCGCGCTGGTAGCGGTACCGTTTTTCGCCCTGATGCTGCTGGCACAGCGACCGTCACGCCGTACGCTTCGTTCCGCCGGCGCC
>CATPAS010000312.1 GCA_955652075.1 uncultured Gaiellaceae bacterium
CTCGGCCGGGCGGCGCGCGCACCTCGCGCTGCGAACGGCAGCGGAGCAACCCTCGGGGGACGCGGCCCCGTCCCCCGAGGCGTCGCTGCTGTCGGCCGAGATGCGGGAGACCCTGCTCGTCGCGGTGAACGAGCTGCCGGAGGATCAGCGCATGGTCATCGCGCTGCGGTTCTTCGTCGGCTTGTCGGAGCACGAGGTCGCCGAGACGCTGGCGCTGCCTGAGGGAACGGTGAAGTCGCGCAGCGCCCGTGCGCTCGAGCGGCTGAGGAAGTCGTATGACTGAGCTCGAGCGCGCACTCGTCGCGCTGGGGCGCGAGCTCGACCTTCCCCCCGAGCCGGATCTGGGCTCCCGCGTGCGCGAACGGATCGAACGACGAGCCCCCTTCAGGGGACGCGCGCTCGTGCTGGCGTTGGCGCTTCTCGCCGCGTTCGGGATCGCACTGGCGGTGCCGCCGGCGCGCAGCGCGATCCTGCGCTTCTTCGACATCGGCGCCGTGACGATCGAGCGCGTCGGGACGCTGCCGTCCGCGCGCGAGCGTCCGCTCGCTGCCGGCCTCGGGCCGGCGCTGTCGCTGCACGACGCCGAGGTGCGCTCCGGCGTGCCGCTCGTCCTGAACGGGCCGCGGCGAGGGCCCTTCTATGCGCGGCGCGGACTGATCGCGGCGCTGCTGCAGTACCGCGGGAAGCCGGTGCTCCTCGCCGAGCTGCAGGGCGACCAGATGGGAATCACGAAGAAGCTCGCCGGTTCCGCCACCCGGGTCGAGCCGGCGCCGATCGGCTCATTCGGAATCTGGCTCGAGGGCGGCAAGCACGTCCTGATCTGGGAGGCCACTCAGGGGAACTTCCAACAAATCGAGCCGCGGCTGGCTGGAAATGTCCTGATCTGGACCGATGGACACCGGACCTTCCGCCTCGAGGGCGGCTTGAACAAGGGACACATGCTCGAGCTCGGGCAGCAGATCACCCGGTAAGGGGAGAACCACGGCGCCGCTTCGTCCGAATAGAGAAGTGTGATGACTGTGGCCGAGACTGAGATCAGGGTAGAAATCGAGCTGGTAGAGGCCTGGCGGGCCGAGCAGCTCGAAATGGCGGGCTACGGCGCCCAGACTGCGGCGGAGATTGCGATGCGGCAGGACATCGATCTGCACATCGCAATCGATCTCCTCTCGTCTGGCTGCTCGGCCGAGCTGGCCGCTCAAATCCTGCTCTAGCAAGCAGGCTCCTGGGGCTGTGGGCAGAATTCTCTGCCCTGTGAGCTTCCTTGCGTTCATTCCGTCGCCTTCGCGCGGCACGATCGGCCTGGGGCCGTTCACGATCCACATGTACGGGCTGATGCTCCTGCTGGCGATCGCGGCCGCCTGCGCGCTGACCGGCTACCGGTGGGTGCGCTTTGGCGGCGACTGGGATCTCGTGTTCCGCGTCGCCGTGTGGGGAGTCGCGGCCGGGATCGTGGGAGCGCGGCTCTACCACGACATCACGAGCTGGAGCGAAGTGCCCGACAAGTGGTGGGGGCCGTTCGCGGTCTGGCAGGGCGGGCTCGGCGTCTGGGGCGGAATCCTCTTTGGCGTGCTCGCCGGCGCGTGGGTCGTGCACCGCTCGGGCCAGAGCGTGCGCCTGTTCATGGACGCCGTCGCACCCGGCCTGCTGCTGGCGCAGGGGATCGGCCGCATCGGCAACTGGTTCAACCAGGAGCTCTTCGGCAAGCCGACCACCCTGCCGTGGGGGCTGAAGATCGATCCGCAGCATCGGCCGCCCGGCTACTTCGACCACGCCACGTTCCACCCGACCTTCCTCTACGAGCTCACCTACGACCTGATCGGAGTGGCGATCCTGCTCTGGATCGACCGGCGCTTCAACGTCCGGCGGCCGGGGCTCTTCGCGCTCTATGTCTCCTACTACTGCTTCGGCCGCTTCTTCGAGGAACTGCTGCGCGTCGATCCGGCGCACCATTTCCTCGGCCTGCGCGTGAACGCGTGGGTGTCGATCGTGTTGTTCGTGCTGTCGACGGCGTTCTTCATCTGGTGGCAGTTCATCCGGACGCCGACCGGCGCCGAGCGGCCGCGCGCGACCAAGATCGTTCCTACCGGGCCGGCGATGGCCGTCCCCAAGGGCCGCGTCCGCTCCGGACGTTAGGTTGGGCAAACGATGATCGTGCGTGAGCTCGACCTGGACCTGGACGCCTTCGAGGGCCCCTTCGACCTGCTCCTGACGCTTGTCCTCAAGGAGGAGGTCGACCTCGCGGACGTGGACGTCGCCGGGATCGTGGTGCGCTTCCTCGAGCGGCTCGCCGAGCGGGACGCCCTTGATCTGGACGCCTGCGGCGAGTTCCTCGTTCTCGTCTCCGCGCTGCTCGAGCTGAAGGCGCGCGGGCTCTTCGAGGACGAGGCTGCGGAGCTGTCCGAGCTCGAGCCCGAGGAGGCCGCGGAGGAGCTGGCGCGGCGATTGGCGGAGTACCGGCGAATGAAGGAGGCGGCGGGCTGGCTGGCGGAGCGGCTCGCGTCGGAGCGGGACCGGTTCTTCCGGGTGGGCCCGGCGCCGTTGGCGCCGCAACCCGAGCGGCGGCTCGCGTCGCAGGATCCCGAGTCGCTCGCAAACGTCGTGCGGCTGCTCGCCGCGGAGCCGCCCTCGGTTTCGCTGGCGCACATGGAGCTGCGGTTCCCGCCGGTCGCGCAGTTCCTGGAACGGTTTCGCGCGTTGCTCGCGCGGCGTTCCGTCTTCGACTTCGATTCCGAGCTCACAGGGTTGTCGCGCGCCGAACAGGCGATTGCGTTCCTGGCGTTGCTGGATCTGCGGCGTTCGGACGAGATTAGGATCAGCCAGGCGGTCCCATTCGCTCCCATCCGTGTCAACAGGGTGGAGAAGGAA
>CATPAS010000313.1 GCA_955652075.1 uncultured Gaiellaceae bacterium
CTTGGGGTCTGACACCCGCTTTTGGGACTAGTCGGCGTGTCCGGGTCGGTCACGAAGAGACTGTCCCTCAGACGTCAGCTAGTTCAGCCGCTCCACGACCATGGCCATCCCCTGCCCGCCGCCGACGCACATCGTCTCGACGCCGATCGTCCTGTCCAGCGTCCGCAGGTCATTGAGCAACGTGTTCATGATCCGCGCGCCAGTCATTCCGTACGGATGGCCAAGCGCGATCGCGCCGCCGTGCGGATTGAGCTTGTCGCTGAACGGGTCGACTCCGATTTCTCGGCAGACGGGGAGCACCTGCGCCGCGAACGCCTCGTTCAGCTCGACCACGTCGACCTCGTCGATCGTCATCCCGACCTGCTTCAATGCCTTGCGCACGGCTTCGATCGGGCCGACCCCCATGATCTCCGGCGCCACGCCTGTGACGGAGGACGCGAGGATTCGTGCGAGCGGCGTGATCCCGAGCTCTCTCGCGCGCGTGTCGCTCATCACGACGACCGCCGCCGCCCCGTCGTTCAAGGGGCAGGAGTTGCCCGCGGTGACCTTTCCGCCCGGCTTGAACGCGGGCTCGAGCTGCGCCAGCTTCTCGAGCGTGGAGTCCGGTCGGGGCCCGTCATCCCTCGCGACGCCGTCCCACGGCGTGATCTCCCGCTCGAAGAACCCGGATTCCTGCGCGGCGACGGCACGTTCCTGCGACTGCTGAGCGAAGCGGTCCATGTCCTCGCGGGAAACGTCCCAGCGCTCGGCGACGTTCTCCGCTGTCAGGCCCATCGGGATGTAGACGTTTGCGATGGGCGCGTCGTCGCCGAACAGCTTCGGGTGCAGCTCCTCGGCGTCCTTCGGATAGCCGTCGACCTGCGTGATCGACTCGACGCCCGCGGCCACGTACGCGTCGCCCTCGCCGGCGCGAATCGCGTGGAACGCCATGCGGATCGTCTGCAGGCTCGACGCGCAAAACCGGTTCACAGTCGTGCCTGGCACGGTCTCCGGGAGGCCGGCGAGCAGCGCCGCTCGCCGCCCGAGGTTCATCCCTTGCTTCTCCTGCGGAAACCCGCACCCGACCATCACGTCGACGATCACGGCGCGGTCGAGCTCGGGGACCTGCTTCAACGCGGAGTCGATCGCGAACGCGGCGAGATCGTCGGGACGCGCATCGACGAGCGAGCCCTTGCGCGCGCGACCGATCGGCGTTCTGGTCGCAGCGACGATGACCGCTTCAGGCATCCGGTGCTCCGGCCGCCATGTAGACGACCTCGCCGACGAGGGCGGGCTTCTCCTTGCCCTCGATCTCGACCTGGATGCCGACGTGCCAGATCACGCTCGGCCCGCGCCGCTCGGTGCGAAGGAGCTTCCCGTGCAGCCGCACCCGCGATCCCGATGGGACCGGGCTCGTGAAGCGGATCTTCTCGGTCCCGTAGTTGACGCCCATGACGGCGTCGCTGACCGACACGACCTCGCTGAGCAGCATCGGCAGCATCGACAGGGTCAGGTACCCGTGGGCGACGGTGGTGCCGAACGGGCCGTGCGCCGCAGCTTCGGGATCGACGTGGATCCACTGGTGGTCGCCGGTTGCCTCGGCGAAGAGGTTGATCTGTTCCTGCGTGATCTCGTGCCAGTCGCTCGCCCCGAGCTCCCGCTCGCCTGACTGCTCGAGCTCCTCGATTGTCAGCGTCGTAGTCATCTCGTCCTGATCACTCCCTCATCGACTGCCCGCCGGCTTGGTGCATCGACGCGAGCATCCCCGGCGGCGCCGCCCCGGCGGGGAGACGGTCGCGCAGCTCCTGCAGTAGCAGGTCAGGATCCCAACGTTCGTCGCTTGCGAACAATTCCCCGGCTTCCCAGCCACTGAGCATGTTGACGACTCCGCCGTAGACGAAGAACAGCTGACCCGTGATGTCCTGGGCCTCGTCCGCACAGAGTGCAACGACGATCGGGGAGTTGTTCGCCGGGTCGGCAGGGTCGAAGCCGTTCTCGGGCGCCGGAATCTCTCCGAACGCGGCTTCGGTCATGCGCGTGCGCGCGTTCGGGGCGATCGCATTCACGGTGACGCCGTAGCGCTGGAGCTCCTGCGCCGCGATCAGCGTGAAGCCGACGATCCCGGCCTTCGCCGCGCCGTAGTTCAGCTGGCCGACGTTGCCGAAGACACCGGAGGGGCTCGAGGTGTTGATCACGCGCGCGGTCACCGTGTCGCCCGCCTTCGAGCGCTCACGCCAGTGGGCGGCAGCGTGTCGCGTCGGAGCGAAGTGGCCCTTCAGATGCACTTCGATCACCGCATCCCACTCATGCTCCTCCATGTTGACGAGCATGCGGTCGCGCAGGATCCCGGCGTTGTTGACGAGGATGTCGAGGCGGCCGAACGTGGAGACGGCACCATCGATCAGCCGCTTCGCGCCGGCGAAGTCAGCGACGTTCTCGCCGTTCGCAACAGCCTCGCCGCCCAGCGCCTCGATCTCGCGCACGACATCGTGCGCTGGGCCGACGTCGGCGCCCTCGCCGGCCAACGACGAGCCGAGGTCGTTGACGACGATCTTTGCTCCGGCACGTGCGAGCGCGAGGGCGTGTTCGCGGCCGATCCCGCGGCCCGCGCCCGTAACCACTGCGACCCTTCCGTCAAGCTTGGGCAACACGGTCTCCTAGGTGAACGCGCTCTCGCCGGTGAGCGCCCGTCCGATGATGAGCTTCTGGACCTGGCTCGTTCCCTCGTACAACGTTGTCACGCGCGCGTCACGAAGATACTTGCCGACCGGATATTCGTCCACGTAGCCGTAACCCCCATGCACCTGAACCGCGGCGTTCGCGGCGCGCACCGAGGCTTCGCTCGCGTAGTACTTCGCGACTGAGGACTCGAGCGTGTGGCGTTCCCCCGAGTCGGCGAGGAACGCCGCGCGCCAGGACAGGAGTCGCGCCGCGTCGAGCTCGACCGCCATGTCCGCCAGCAGTTCCTGCACGAGCTGGAACGACGAGATCGGCTTGCCGAACTGGCGCCGCTCTCCCGCGTACTTGACGCAGGCGTCGAGGCAGCCCTGCGCGATGCCGACACAGCCGGCGGCAAGGGAGATGCGGCCGTTGTCGAGGGCTGACATCGCCACCTTGAAGCCGTCGCCTTCCGCGCCGAGCCGGCTCGATTCGGGGACACGGACGCGGTCGAGAAACACTTCGGCCGTGTCTTGCGCCCGCAGCCCGAGCTTGCCTTTGATCGAGCTGGCGGAATACCCGTCCGTGCTCGTCGGCACGAGAAAGCACGTCAGTCCTCGACCGCCTTCGCCGCCGCTGCGCGCGAACACGAGCGCGAGACCGGCCCAGGTACCGAGGGTGATGAAAAGCTTCGAGCCGGAGAGCAGCCAATCGCCTCCGTCACGCTCCGCACGCGTCGCGAGACTCGCGGGATCGGACCCGGAGCCGGGCTCAGTCAGCGCGTAACATCCGAGCGCGCTCCCTGACGCGAGCTGTGGCAGCCACTCGCTCTTCTGCTCGTCGGTTCCCCACTTTGCGATCGTCTTGCCGACGAGGCCGAGGTTCACGGAGACGATCCCGCGCACGGAGGAATCGGCGCGACCCAGCTCTTCCATCAGCAGGCAGTACGAGACCGTGTCGAGGCCCATCCCGCCGTACTCCTCCGCTATCGTCGCGCCGAGGTACCCCGTCTGCGCGAGCTTCGGCACCAGCTCGCGTGGGAGCTCCTCGGCGCGATCCCAGTCGCGTGCGTTCGGGAGGATCTCCCGTTCGCAGAACGCACGGGCAGAGTCGCGGATCAGCTCCTGCTCAGGTGTGAGAGAGAAGTCCATTCAGATCGTGGGGCCGGCGTTGACGCGCCGGCCCCACGGATGATCTTTCAGCGTCCCTTGATCAGGGGCCCGAACTCGGTGAACGTTCCGTTGACATACCGCAGGAGCTTCAGCTGCGAGATCGGGAAGTGGTGGCTCTTGCTGGTCTTGACCTTGATGCCTTTGATCATGTACGGGTTGACCCAGTTCATGCTCTGCGTCGCCTTGATCAAGGATTCCCGCGTCGGGTTCTTGCCGGCGTTGTAGAGCAGTTTCACGACGTCATACGCCTTGGCCATCCCGTAGAAGTAGAACGAGTTCTTCGGGTCTGCGCCGCTCGGCCCATACTGCGCCAGCAGCGTCTGGTAGCGCTTGACGATCGGGTCGTTCGCGTACTTCGGGTTGTCGTTGTTCTTCAGGTAACCGGAGCTGATCGCGCCGTTGACGTACTCTGGGCCTGCGCGTGCAGCGACTGCCTGCATGACCGTGTCGATCGCAGAAACGGAGTTGATCACGATGGTGTCCGGCTTCCAGTTGAGCGCCTTCGCTGTCGCGAGCGCACGCACGGTCGGCGTCGGAATCGACAGCAGCACCCACGTGTCCGCTCCGGACGCCTTCTGCCGTGCGAGTTGCGATGCGTAGCTCGTGTCGGTCGCCTCGTAGCTCTGCTCCGAGACGATCAGATTCGTCTTCGACCCGAGGCCGATCTTCAATCCCCGGAGGTAGTCCTTGCCGTAGTCGTCGTTCTGGTAGAAGACCGCGATCTTCGCGTTCGGCGCGTTCTTCTTGATCCACTCGCCGTAAGCACGACCCTCCGCGATGTAGTCCGGCTGCCAGCCGATCGTCCACGGGAACTGCTTGGACTGGAGACCCCAGTAGCTCGCACCCGTGGCGACAAGGATCTGCGGAATCTTCCGCTCGTTCAGCAGCGGTCGAATCGCCAGGTTGTGCTCGGTCCCGAGCGATCCCACGTCGGCGAAGATCTTGTCCTCGAGGACCAGCTTGTTCGTCAGCTGAACCGTCTGGGCCGGGTTGTACCCGTCGTCGTAGTACTTCCAGATGATCTGACGCCCCCTGACGCCCTTCTTTCCGTCGGGTCCTTTGCGTGTGTTGACCCAGTTGAAGTAAGCCTCCATCCCGCGCGGGATCGGTGCGTACAGCGACGCCGGGCCGCTCAGCGGGAAGGTCCCGCCGATCGTGATCGATGAGGACGTGACACCCGGCGTCGCGGTCGGCGCCGCGGCTATCTGCGTGCGTCCGAATGCCCCCGGGATGCTCACGGCCAGCGCTGCGAGAACGGCCGCGAGCGCAACAAGCGCTCTGTTCACGAGTCTCCCTCCTCCTCCGGATTCAGCCCCTCTGTACTCGTATGCGTAGCTTGTCGGATCGACCATGAGCCATGCTGTCAAGGTCGGCCGCTTCCGGCAAGGGGGAGCGCACGCCGAGCGCCGTCACGCCCTCTCGGTGTCGATGAGCCTTTCGTAGGCGGGGAGTGTCAGGAACTCCGCGAATTCGTCCGCAAGAGCCACTTCACCGAAGATCTCAGCCGCGGCCTCGTACCCCGGGCCGAGCTTGTCGAGCTCCTGGCGCTCGAGCTCGAGGACGCGCTCGCGGCTCACACGATTGTGCTGGACCCACTGCCAGATCTGCGAGCGGCTGATCTCCGCCGTCGCGGCGTCCTCCATCAGGTTGTTGATCGCTGCCGCGCCGACTCCGTTCAGCCAGGAGGCGATGTACTGGATGCCGACCGAGATGTTCAGGCGGATCCCATCCTCGGTGACCTCACCCGGTGTGGCGGCGACGTTCAGCAGCTCGGCGGGAGCGACAGAGACGTCGTCGCGCTGCCTGCCGACCTGGTTCGGCCGCTCGCCGAGCGTATCGTCGAATACCTCCATCGCAACCGGAACGAGATCGGGGTGGGCGACCCAGGTCCCGTCGAAGCCGTCACCGGCCTCGCGCAGCTTGTCCTCCCGCACCTTCGTCAGCGCGACCTCGTTGACCTCTGCGTCGCGACGGCTGGGGATGAACGCCGCCATTCCACCAATTGCATGCGCGCCGCGGCGGTGGCACGTCTTCACGAGCAACTCGGTGTAGGCGCGCATGAACGGCACGCTCATCGTCACGAGCGGGCGGTCCGGGAGCACGAACTCCGGCCGGTCCCGGAACTTCTTGATGATCGAGAACATGTAATCCCAGCGACCGGCATTCAGCCCGGCGGAATGCTCTCTCAGCTCGTAGAGGATCTCCTCCATCTCGAAGGCGGCCAGGATCGTCTCGATGAGGACGGTGGCCCGGATCGTCCCGCGCGGGATCGAGAGTCGCTCCTGGGCGAAGAGGAAGACGTCGTTCCACAGCCGCGCCTCGAGGTGGGATTCGAGCTTCGGGAGATAGAAGTACGGACCGGATCCCGCGTCGAACTGGCGCCCGCTGCAGTGGAACAGGTAGAGACCGAAGTCGAACAGGCTGGCCGAGACGGTCTCGCCGTCGACGAGCAGGTGGTTCTCGCGCAGGTGCCAACCGCGGGGCCGGACGAGCAAGGTCGCGATCTCGTCCCGCAGGCTGTACTGCTTCTCGCCCGTGTCGAGCGAGATCGTGCGGTCGACCGCATCGATTAGGTTCGCCTGCCCTTCGACGCAATTCCGCCAGGTCGGCGAGTTCGAATCCTCGAAGTCGGCCATGAACATCCGCGCGCCGGAGTTCAGCGCGTTGATCACCATCTTCCGGTCGACTGGCCCTGTGATCTCGACCCGGCGGTCGAGAAGATCTCGTGGCGCCGCGGCGACTCGCCAGTCCGGGTCTTCTCGTACGGCGCGTGTCTCCTCGAGCAAGTCGGGGAGCTCGCCGGCGCTGATCCGTTCCTGCCTTTCCGCCCGCCTTGACAGCAGGTCGAACCGAGTCGGATTGAACTCGCGGTGGAGGTCGGCGACGAAGTCGAGTGCCTCAGCCGTCAGGATTCGCCCTCCGGCTTCGCCGGCGTCACCCAACACCTCGGTGCCACTACCAGTCATCGCATAGCGTTCGTACCATGCGCGGCGCCTCGACGCAGCGGCTGCACGTCGAAGAGCACGGCGAGGGGGAGCCGCTGCTCCTGATCGAAGGGCTCGGCCAGTCGCTGTGGGCCTGGCGTGAGCAGGTGCCTTTCTTCGCGCGGAGTTACCGGACGATCACGTTCGACACGCGCGGCACGGGACGCTCCGCCGTCCCCGACGAGCCTTATGGCATTGACGAGCTCGCGCAGGATGCTTCGGACGTCCTCGACGGACGTGCGGCCGACGTCGTCGGGCTCTCGATGGGCGGCTACGTCGCGCTGACCTTGGCGCTCGCGCAGGCGGAGCTCGTCAAGTCTCTGGTACTCATCGGGACCGGGGCGGGAGGTCCCGAGCGTGTGCCGCGTCCGCAAGACGTACGTGACGCATATGAAGCGGCGATGGGGCTTCCCTTCGACGAGTACGGACGGAAAACGATGCCGCTGACGTTCTCGCCCGGTTGGACGGAGCAGAACCCCGAGCGGTTCGAGGAGATCCTCGCGGCGCGGCAGGAACATCCCACGCCGGACGTGACCCTCGAGGCGCATCTGCAAGCGTGCTACGGGTTCTACGGCCGTGGTTGCGAGGTGGAGCGAATCGACGCGCCAGCGCTCGTCGTACACGGCGATGCCGACGTGATCGTCCCGGTGACAAACGGCCGCATGCTTTCGTCACGCCTGCCGAACGCGCGCTACGTCGAGCTTCCAGGCCGTGGACACAAC
>CATPAS010000314.1 GCA_955652075.1 uncultured Gaiellaceae bacterium
AAGAGCTTCAGCCCGACCTCGTTCTGCTCGATGTGCAGCTTCCGGACATGGACGGCTTTGAGGTCGCGGAGCAGCTGCGGAAACTGGCCGCCCCGCCGTTCGTCGTCCTCACGTCGAGCCGTGACAGTGCCGACTACGGTCGCTGCATCGATGTTTGCGGCGCCTGCGGCTTCGTCCCAAAGGGTGAACTTTCCGGAGCCGCGATCGCGGCTCTTCTTATCGCGTGACCCTCGCGCGGCGGCCCTGGCTCTACTTCGGGCCGGCTGCGCTCGTGGCAGGTGCGATCGCCGTTGCACTCACGGTCACGAGTGACCACGAGCAGCACCCTGCTCTCGCAACCGCGCTCGGACTGTTCGTCAGCTGGTCGTTCATCTTCGCCGGGCTGATCGGCTGGTCACGGCGCCCGACGAACCGAACCGGAATGCTGATGGTCGCCGTCGGGTTCGGCGTCCTCGTCGGCAGCCTCAGCGAGGCGAACTACTCCGTTCCGTACACGCTCGGCGCGTTGTTCGGAAGCCTGTTCATCGCCGCATTCATCCACCTGCTGCTCGCGTATCCCGGTGGGGAGCTGATCAGCCGCAAGGCGCGCGCGCTCGTGATCGCGGGTTACGTGACCGCTTTCGTCGCACCGCTGCTGGACTCCATGTTCCCGAAGCGGCAGACCTGCAAGCCGCACGCCTGTCCGGACAACCTCGTCTTCATCTCGCATAACCAGAGCGCGCACGCGGCCCAAACGGCTTTCTGGACCGCGGCCTCGGTGCTGCTGTTCGTAGCCGCCTTTGCGCTTCTCGTCGGACGCTGGCGGCGCGCGACGCCGACGCTGCGGCGCATGCTGCGTCTCGTCTATCTGGCCGGTGGCCTGAGCGTCGTCCTGCTCTCGATCGGCTTCATCGCGGCGCCGTTCTCGGGCTTCGGCGCCACGATCGTGAGCGTCGCCCTGATCGTGACGTTCACGGCGGTGCCGTTCCTCTTCCTCGCCGGACTCCTCGGCACGACGATCGCGCGCGGCGCAGGACTGGGCACGATCTTCAGCTCGGTGCCCGAGCGGGCCAGCCCGGGCGAGGTGCAGGAGGGCTTGAGACAGGCGTTGCGCGACGAGACTGCTCAGGTCGCGTACTGGTACGAGGAAGGCGGTCATTACGTCGATGTCGACGGCAACCGTTTCGAGTTGCCGGCCGACACGCGCCGGCGCGTCGTCACGCGGCTCGACTATGCAGACGCTCCGGTCGCTGCCATCGTCCACGATGCGGGGCTGCTCGAAGAGCCCGAACTGCTCGACGGGATCGCGAACGCAGCGCGGATTGCTCTGGAGCGGGACAAGCTGCTGGTGGAGGTGCGTGCCCGCGCGCAGCGCTACTTCGCGCTCTTGCAGGCGATGCCCGACCTGATGTTCCGCATCTCCCGCGACGGGGAGTACCTGTCGTACAACGCCCCGAATCCGAGCGATCTCGTCCAAGACGAAGTCGTCGGCAAGACCCTCTGGGACCGCCTTCCGGACGCACTCGCCGACCGCGTGCTGGCGGCGGGACGAGCGGCGCTCGGCGGAATGCCACACGTGATCGAGTACGCCCTCGAGTTCGAGAACGAGACACGCCACTACGAAGGACGCTTCGCCGCGAGCGGCGACGAAGAGTTTCTGATGATCGTCCGCGAGATCACGGAGCGAAAGCGTCAGCAGCAGGAGCTGGAGGCCTCACGCCAGCGCATCGTCGCGGCGGGCGACGACGCGCGCCGGAAGCTCGAGCGGAACCTCCACGACGGCGCTCAGCAGAGACTTGTCTCGATCTCTCTGTCTCTGCGGCTGGCGCAGAGCCGGCTAGGCAAGGACCCGGGGGCGGCCGAGGAGGTGCTCGAAGCCTCACGCGAAGAGCTGGCGCGTGCGCTGGAAGAGCTGCGAGAGCTCGCCCGCGGGATCCACCCGGCGATCCTCACGGACCGTGGCCTTGACGCCGCGCTCGAGTCGCTCGCGTCTCGCGCAACTCTGCCGGTGGAGATCGACGGCCCGCATGCGACCCTGCCGGCTCCGGTCGAAGCGGCGGCCTATTACGTCGTCTCGGAGGCGCTTGCGAACGTGACCAAGTACGCCCAGGCCTCCTCGGTCAAGGTGACGGTCGCGCAAGTGAACGGTTGCGCCCTCGTCGAGGTCGCCGACGACGGTGTCGGCGGCGCAGATCCGCTGCGTGGCTCGGGCTTGCGCGGATTGGCAGACCGCGTCGCCTCCCTGAACGGCAAGCTTGCGGTCGACAGCCCTCCCGGCGCCGGAACCCGCATCCGGGCCGAGATCCCACTGGAGTAGGCTCTGACACCCGTTCTTCCCCATGGCACGGTCACACTCGTCTTCACCGATATCGAGGGCTCGACGAAGCTTGTCCGCCGGCTCGGCGACGGCTACGCGCTGGTGCTTGCGGATCACCGTCGCCTCTTGCGCGAGGCGGTCGAGAGCTGTGCGGGGCAGGTCGTCGACCACCGCGGCGATGAGTTCTTCGTCGTCTTCGAGGATGCCTGGCGCGCGGCCGAGGCGGTCTCGGACGCCCAGCGCGCGTTCGCCGCTCATTCCTGGCCCGACGGCGTCGAGTTGCGGGTCCGCATGGGCCTCCACACCGGGGAGCCGACGATCCGCGACGGCGCGTACTACGGCCTGGACGTCCATCGCGCGGCCCGAATCGCTCAGGCAGGCAGCGGCGGTCAGGTCCTGCTCTCCGAGCGCACTCGGGAAGCGCTCGATTCGTCGCACGAGCTCGCCGATCTGGGTGAGCACGAGTTGCCCGGCCTCGACGAGCCGGTCCGGCTCTTCCAGCTCAACGTCGCCGGACTGCCCTCACGCTTTCCACCGCTCAGCACGGCTCGGAAGGGACTTCGCGGCGTGCGCGTAGTGCTCGCCGACGACTCCGTTCTGCTCCGCGAGGGGATCGCCCGACTGCTCGAGGACGCCGGCTTCGAGATCGTCGCCCAGAGCGGGACCGCGGAGGATCTCCTCCGCCACGTCGGCATGCACAAGCCTGACGTCGCTCTGGTCGACATCCGGATGCCGCCGACGCAAACCGACGAAGGGTTGCACGCCGCGAAGGAGATTCGCGAGCGGTGGCCCGATACGGGCGTGCTCGTCCTCTCGCAGTACGTCGAGCCCGCCTACGCGATGGAATTGCTCGGCGAGAACGCCGAGGGTGTCGGCTATCTGCTCAAGGACCGCGTGTCAGACGTGGACGAGTTCGCCGCCGCGGTGCGGCGGGTCGCGGAGGGCGGGTCGGCGCTCGATCCGGCAGTCGTGTCGCAGCTCGTCGGCCGCCGCAGGCGCGACGATCCGCTCGACGAGCTGACGCCCCGCTAGCGCGAGGTCCTTGGACTGATGGCCGAGGGTCGCTCGAACCAGGCAATCGCGGAGAAGCTCGTGATCACGCTCCGTGCAGTCGAGAAGCACGTGACGAGCATCTTCTCGAAGCTCCGGCTGCCGGCGACGGCCGAGGATCACCGCCG
>CATPAS010000315.1 GCA_955652075.1 uncultured Gaiellaceae bacterium
GGAAGCGAGTAGCCGCTCGTCGGAGCCGAAGACTTGTTGGATCCGCCACACCCGGAAACCGCCAGCACGCCCGCGGTCACGACGCCGATGGAAAGGAGCCTACGAATGAGCGCAGCCTACTCAGGTCTTGTTAGGGAAGATGGCGGGCGTTACTCCTCGCGCAGGATCTCGCCGAGCGGCAGTCGCCGAAGGCGGAGGCCCGCAGCGATCGTCGTCAGCAACGCGCCGAGCACCGCCGCCCCGGCGAGGCCGACGAGAAAGAGCCACGGCGCAGCCAGATGATCGGGCGGTGGGTCGAACACGTGTTGGAGCATGGCGACGAGCATCTCCGCCAGGAGCCAGCCGAGCAGGGCGGCCAGCGCCAGCCCCCCGGCGAGGACGATCGCGACCTCGCTCCAGAGAAACGAGCTGATCTCACGCACGGAGCTGCCGATCGACGCCATGGTCGCGAACTCGTGCTTGCGCTCTGCAAGCCCGAGGACGACGAAGAGCGCCATCGCCGCCGCGGCAAGGATGACCGCGAACGCCTCCTCGATCTTCGCGATCCCGCTCAGGTCCACGGTCGTGATCGAGCTGACCGTCTGCGCGGTCTGCGTCGTGATGTCCTTGACGCTTGCACCGGCAGGCTGCGCGATCTGCGCGACACGTCGCGCGACGGCCGCCGCGTCACCGTGCGTCCTGGCGAAGACGACATTCGGCCCCGGATCGTGCGTCGCGGCGAGAAGGTAGTCGAGATTGGTGACCATGAACGAGTCTCGCGGCGCCGACGGGAACTCCTGGACGATGCCGACGACGTGGAACGGCGTCACTCGGAGATTTCCGGTGGCGTGGTCGAGCACCCGCAGCTTGAGCAGGTCGCCGATGTTCAGCGAGTAGTCCGTCACCGTCTCCTTCGAAACGAGGATGCCGTCCCGGTGTGCGCGAAGCTGCGCGAGCAGGTGCTGCGCGGTCCCGCCGATGAAGTAGGAATCGCGCAACGACGTACCGCTGGTCAGAGTGGCCGCGTTGACGCCGAAGGTGTCCTGCAGATCCGGCCCCACGTAGGCGTACGAGTGGTCGAGAGCCGTGGTGCCGGCAACTCCCGGGACCTGCGCGATCTTCTGCTCCAACCCGTGCGCCTTCAAAGCCTCCGGAGGAGCGCTCGCGACGACGTCCGCGCCGAGCGTCAGCTGCGCGTCGACCCGGGACTGCTGGTCGTAGGTGGAGGCGAAGACGCCGAGATTCACGCCGAAGGCGAGCAGCAGCCCGACGAGAAGCAACCCGCGGTTGATCGCAGCGCTGCGCCGTCCGGCGCTCGCGAGCAGCAAGCCCGAAAGGGTTCGCGCCCGCCCGCCGGTGACACGGCGCGCCACCGTCTCGAGCAGGGCGCCCCGCAGCCGCACGAGCAGCAGCGCAGCGCCAAGCCAGAGGAACGCCGGCGCGAGGAACATGTAGATCGAGAGCGACAGCGTCGGGTTCGAATCGGGATTGACGACAGCCGAGAAGCCGGTCCGTGCCGTGAGCCAGTAGACGAGACCGCTGACGACGAGCGCGGCGACATCCACATAGAGCTTCTGCCAGAGGGGCTTTCGCGACCTTTGCGGACGTCGTCCTTCGGCAACCTCACCCCGAAGCGCTGCCGCGCCTGCGCCTAGGCGCGCCGCCGCGGCCCCGAGCACGGCCAGCGCGATGCACCCCCCGACGGTCGCGACGATGTGCCAGGGCGTCAAGGGTCCATGTCCGACGTTGACGAGACGTAACGCGAGCAGAGCGATTCCGCTACCGACGACGCCCGCGACGACCCCGACCAAGACGCTCTCGATCCCCGCGAGCGCCACGAGCCCGCGCCGCGACGCGCCGCGGGCGCGGAGCAGCGACAACTCGCGCCTGTCGCGCTCAACGGTTCCGAGCGCGGCTAGGTAGGCCAGCCCGAGTGCGATCAGCGCGCCGGGAAGCGCCAGCATGATGTAGAGCGTCTCCGCATAAAGCGCATCGCCACTCGCCGTGTTGAGGCTCTCGGACAGGTTGTCGACGAAGCTCACCTGTCCCGGCAATGAGCTCTGGACCCGGTTGCGGAGCCCGGTGGCCTGACGAAGGGCCTGCGCAGGCCCGCCGGTGAGCTGCGCCGGGTCGACCTGCGCCTGCACCTGCCATTGCGTGCCCGGAACCGATCCCGGGATTCCAGGGAGCCCGCTCGACGAGGCGATCGTCGGCAACTGCGGGGCCAGCGTCTGGGCAAACGTCCCGACAGTCATGACCGCGATCTCGACCGGCGGTTGAGCAGGCGCCGGGCCAAGCAACGGGTTCAGCGGCTGAAAGAGGATGTCGCCGGCGCTCACAACCGAGATCCCGCTCACGCGGAGTCGCACAGGCGGCCGTCCGGTCTTCGCCGTGAAGGCGATCGTGTCTCCCGGCTGAGCTTGCAGCGTTGCCGCGAGCTGCTGGTCGAGCACGACCTGGCCGGGAAGAAGCGACCCGCGAAGGAAGCGGATCGTGTGGATGTGCTGCGAGTAGCGCTGCGGCACAGCCAGGATCGACCCGGACGCCGAGCGGAAGATCCCCGCGCCGGGCTTCACATGAGTCGCTCCTGCGAACGGGGCGGTCGCCACCGGCACTGCAGCGAGGACGCCGTGCTGCTTCGAGACGGCGCGCGCCGCGCGCTCCGCAGCCTGGCGCGAACCGACCGGCGCCTGCCAGTCGAGCGGAACACTCTGCACCGAGCTCGAGGTCATCGTGCGTAGCGAGTGTCCGATGAAGAGAATCATCGCTCCCACGAGCGCAACCGCAGCTGCGAGAACCACGACGCGCACGATCGTGCGGGCCGGAGTGCGCAGCAAATTGGCGAAGGCGAGCGACGCGTACGTCATGCTCTCGCCTCCGCGAAGCGACCTTCCTCGAGCACGAGCACTCGATCGTGCCGGGCTGCCACGTGCTCGTCATGCGTTGCCGTCACGAGGGCGAATCCGAACTCACGCTGGAGTGCGTCGATCAGGTCGAGGATCCGCGTTCCGGTGTCGGAATCGAGCTGGCCGGTCGGCTCGTCACAGAGCAGGAGCGCCGGGTGCTGGCCGAGCGCACGGGCGAGGGCTACGCGCTGTCGCTCGCCGCCGGACATCTCCCCGGGGAGATGCTCGGCCTTGTCGGCAAGCCCGACGAGCCTCAGCAACATCAGTGGGTCGACGGGCGCGTCGGGGCTCGAGGTCGCCCGGATTGCGAACGCCACGTTCTCGAAGCCCGTGAAGGTCGGGAGCAGATTCGCACCCTGAAAGACGTAGGCGATGCTCGAGGCCCGGATACCGCGCCGCGCTTCGTCGTCCAGGGTTGCCAGCAGCCTGCCGTCGAGCTCGACCTCACCGGACGTCGGCTCGACGAGGCCGCCCAGCGCATGCAGCAGCGTCGTCTTCCCGGAGCCGGAGCGGCCGCGCAGCGCGAGCCGCTCGCGCGGGCCAACCTCGAGTGACACGCTGTCCAGAGCACGGACACGTCCCTCGCCGTGGCCGTACTCGACCACGAGATCGCGGCAGGCCGAGACCGGCGCAGTGGCTCGGCCTTCGGCCGGCCGTTCGGAGACGGCCTTCAAGCGACCCTGCCGTCGCGTATCTCGATCACACGGTCGGCCGTCGA
>CATPAS010000316.1 GCA_955652075.1 uncultured Gaiellaceae bacterium
ACCTCACACGGCTCACCGGAGAGGAAGCGCAGCCCAACACCCAACCACGCTACCGCAGCTTGCCCCTGGCCCAAGACCTCCGCGCACCTCGACGAGTGATCCGTATTTCACACAGACCTGAGAGCCGGTCGTCCGCAAAAACGCTGAAACGTCGCGCGCCACTGCCAAGAGCAAAGAGATCCGGCTCGACCCCTCGCCGCGAAGCGGTCAAACGTCGTCTCAAGCCGGCACGGCAACCAGATCGGCCTGCGACCCAGTCGCTACCGCGAGACATCGAAACGCTGGCCGATCGCCGCTCGGCTACCTTGGCGAATCACAGGAAACGAGCCATCACTCCGGGGCTCGTTCAACTGCCTGGGCGAGCGTTTCGAGATCGACCGAGCCGCCCCGCACGGCAATCCCGGCGAGGTAACAGAGAAGCGGTGCGTTCGTCCGCTCGCCACTCTCGTGCGCTGCGATGCTGGCGATCTCGAGAACGGTCCGAACTTGGTCCTCGTCGAGCTCGAGCTCGGCGGGTGGAAGTCCCGACACGGCGGCGACCGCATCACGCGCCTCTTGCAGCCACGCGTCCACCCCGCCATTCTCTCGGAATGGCTTGCAACCCGCAGCAGGACCGCGGCTTCACCCTCTGCGGTTTTGTTCGTCATGGGAACATCAACGTGTATTCCGAGCCTTGGCGCATTCAGGCCTGACGGGTGTTCTGCTCGTCGGCGGCGCGAGCCGGCGCTTCGGCTCGCCGAAGGCGCTCGCTCGCTTCGAGGGCGAGACGCTCGCCGAGCGAGGTTGGCGGCTCCTGGGAGACGTCAGCGACGAGCGCATCGCCGTGGGGAAGGCAAGCGATGCCCTTTCGCTGCCGTTTCCCGTCGCCGACGACGAGTCCTCGCTACGCGCCCCACTCGCAGGGGTCGTCTCGGGGCTGCGGGCGGCGACAAATGACGTCTGCATCTTTCTGCCGGTCGACTGCCCGCTCGTCTCGGCACGAAGCCTCTTGCGACTCGCCGAGGCCGGTGCGGATGCCGCGGTTCCCCAGACCGGGCCGCTCCCCGGCGCATATCGACGTGCCGCGCTCCCGGCGCTCGAGCGCAGTCTCTTGGTAGGCAAGCTCGCGCTTCGCGATGCGCTGAAGGCGGTCGAGGTACGAGTCGTCGAACTCGACCCGGCGGAGCTCGTGAACGTAAACACGAAGGCCGACCTGCGGATGCTTAAGGCCGCCCACGCGTAGCCGGCGCTGCTCTTGTTCGACTATTTCCTTCCCGCGGCCGGATCGGTGCCGCTCGCACACGTCCGCTCTGGAACGACGGCAAGGACGAGCTGCACTTGCCATGAGTGCTGGAAGAAATCACCCAGCCCCGGGGTCTAAGCCGAGCAGACAGTCACTTCGACGCCGTGCACGGACGTGCTGCCGCCCATGTCCGCTTTCTCACCAGCGTTGAGGGCGTTCACGTTCGCGCGGGCAGGTTCCCGCTTCGGCCAGCGGCCCTTGGGCGAGTAGGCGACGCCGCGCGGAACGGCGTCCGAGAGTGCGACGAGGAGCCGCAACCGCCCCGTTTCGTTGGCGACGAGCGCCTCGTCCCCCTCGGCGAGGCCTCGCTCGGCGGCGTCGTCGGGATGGAGGGCGATGGTGGCCGGGCCGAGGCGCCTAGCGATCTTGGCGTCGTTGGCGAAGCTGTCGTTCAGGAGCCAGGGTGAGGCCGGCGACAGCAGGCGCAGCCGCCCGGACGCGGGCCTAGGGTCGGCGAGCGGGAGCGGCAGACGAGGGTGACCGTCCGCCTGCGCCCGGGTGGAGGCAAGCTCGACCCGCCCGCTCGGGGTCGGAAAGCGCAGGTCGGCGAACTGGACGACAGGCTCGTCGGCGATCGTGACTGTGCCGATGGCGGCGAGCGAAGCGAAGTCCTCGCCGACGTCGGAGCGCTCCAGCACCGTCCCGATCAACTCGGCGTCCGTCTCGTAGAGCTCGGGCTCACGGTAGCCCATCGCCCCCGCTAGGCGGCGAAAGATCTCCATGTTCGAAAGCGCATCGCCGATCGGCTCCGCCGCCTTCACCTGGGCCGACAGCGTCAGGTGGAAGTAGGAGGCAACGAGGTCGTCAAACTCGAGGAAGCTGGTCGCCGGCAGGATGTAGTCGGCGAAATCGGTCGTGTCCGTGGCGAAGAGGTCGATCGCGACCATCAGCAGGTCCTCGCGGCGGAGCGCCCGATGCAAGCGCCGTTGCTGTGGGTTCGAGGCAGCGATGTTGATGTTCCAGCAGAAGAGGGCCTGCGACCGGTCGCGGTCTTCCAGGCAGTTCGCGAGATCCATGTGGCTGATTGACTCGGGCGCGTCGGGGCCGAGGTGCGGCGCGGCGAGGTAGGTCTCGTCGATCCGGCGTGACTGAGTACCGTTCAAGTAGAGGAAGCCGGCGCCTGCCTTGCCCAGATTGCCCGTGAGCGCGGGCAGCAGCGCGCAGGCGCGGACGACATTGCCACCAGTGCGCTGGCGCTGCAGACCCTGTCCGAGCCAGAGCAACGACGGGCCACGCCCGTAGAGAACCGCCGCCTGCTCGATCAGGCGGGCCGGAACACCCGTCGTCTCCTCGGCCCAGGCAGGCGTGCAGGCCGCGAGCAGCGGCTCGAGCTCCTCGAAGCCGAGCGTGTGCGCCGCGACGAACTCCCGAGCGACAAGGCGCTCGCGCACGATGACGTGCAGGAGGGCGAAAGCAAGGGCGGCGTCGCTGCCGGGGAACGGCTGCAGGTGAAGGTCGGCCGCCGCGGCCGTCGGCGTCCGCACCGGGTCGACCACGATCACGCGGGCGGGCGCTTCCGCTAGCCAGTGCTCGTCCGCGTGCGGCGCCGACGCCGACGGATTCGCTCCCCAGACGAGGATGCAGGCAGAGTTGCGAGCCGTGCGTGGGTCGAAGCCGACCAGCGAGGTGCCATACACGTACTCGAGCGCGACGTGACCGGCTTTGTTGCAGATCGAGTCCGGATCGACTTCGGTCGCGCCAAGCCGGTGGAAGAAACGCAGCGGGAAGAAGTAGGCAAGCAGCGAGAAGGTGCCTGTGTAGTGGGCGTTGAGCACGGTCTGCCCGCCCGAGGTCGCCTCCACCTGCCGCAGGCGCTCGGCAATCGTTGTGAGCGCCTCCTCCCAGGAGACGGGTTCGAACCGCCCCTCGCCCTTCGCCCCAACCCTGCGCAGCGGCCGCGTCAGCCGTGCCTGCGGGTCGAGGTAGGCGCCGTTGTAGCCGATCGAGCACTTGCGACAGAGCCTGCCACGGCTCACCGGGTGATTCGGATCGCCGCGCACGTGCCGAATCGCCCCGTTCCGCTTGACGACCAAGACGCCGCAGGCGTCGTAGCAGTCGCGCGGACAGGTCGTCAGCACCAGCTCATCAACGTGATCTGCCACGACCGCCCCCAGCTAGGCCCACGATCTAGTCAGGTTCGCGCAAGAACCCCCCACCTTGCACCTCATTGCTGTCGACGCTACGACTCGCGCTCGATCAGGTCAAGCGACGCTGATAATCAGTCGGCGACCGTGCGGCGGAGCCTGCTCAGATACGGGGGCGCGGAGCAGATGCGTCGGAATCGCCTCGACTGAAACGAACGAGCTCGGGCGCTCTCGGTCACCCTGCAAAATCAGCGTGGCACATACCGAGCCAAGATCTCGATCCTGCGGGCGGATGTCGCCCTTTGCTGGAACCGCGACAGAAGACCAGGCTCGGCGCTCGCCGCCAGCCAACGACTCCGCCAGCCACGACTCCGCCAGTCCTGGCGACTGTCGCCTTCGTGGTCGTGGTCGGCGGGCCTCCGCGTCCCCGTTTTGGGGGATGAGCGGATGAA
>CATPAS010000317.1 GCA_955652075.1 uncultured Gaiellaceae bacterium
CAAAGAGGCCATACGGGCTCCGCCCGTGCGGCCGTCTAGACCACACATCGACCAGCGCCTACAGCGCTCGGAATCACATCGCAGCTAGGTAGCGTCTTTCAATGCAATCGATCGCGCTTGCGCTCGGGGCGAGCTTGACCTGGGGTTTCTCGGACTTCTTCGGGGGGCTCAAGGGACGAACACTCGGTGTGCTGCGCGTACTCGTGTACGTGGAGCTCGGAGGCCTCGTCATGATCGCCCTGATCGTCGCGATCCGAGGCAAGGGGCCGGCGGACCTGGGTGCGCTGCTCGCAATCCCCGCGGCTCTCTCGGGCACGCTCGGGATCTTCGCGTACTACAGAGGCGTTGCGGTCGGAGCGATGAGCGTCGTCGCGCCGATCGCCGGCATCTCCGCTGCCGTGCCGGTGCTGTTCGGAATCGCGACCGGCGACCGCCCGTCGCTCTGGCAGTGGCTCGGGATCGCCGGCGCGATCGGCGGTGTCTTCCTGGCGTCGCGAGAGCCGGGCCGCGAGGGCAAGGTGGCGGCCGGCGTCGGGCTCGCGCTGCTGGCGGCAATCGGGTTCGGCGGGTACTTCCCGCCGATGCACGCCGCAGGAAACGCCGACTTCTGGTGGGCATCGCTGATCTTCCGTATGACCTCCACGTCGGTCGTTCTCGCGGCCGTCGCGATCCGGCGTCCGTCCCTCGCAGTCCAGCCGATTCAGGTGCCACTGCTGGCGCTGATCGGAATCGGCGACATGCTCGGCAACCTGCTCTTCGCGGCAGCATCGACGAGCGGCCTCGTCAGCATCACGTCGGTGCTGGCGTCGCTCTATCCGATCGTCACGGTCGTGCTTGCCCGGCTCGTCCTCAACGAGCGCGTCGCGCGATCGCAGGAGGCGGGCATCGCATTGACACTGGCCGGGATCGCGCTCATCTCGGCCGGCTAGTCGCGCCGGGCAGGGTTACAGCGGCAGTTCCGCAACGCGGCGCTCGATCTCGTTGCGAATCTCGCGCACGGTCTCGGCGTCCTGGCCGGCGGGGTCCTGGAGATCCCAGTCCACGTACTTCTTGCCCGGGAGCACCGGACACGCATCGCCGCAACCCATGGTGACGACGACGTCAGCCCACTCGGCATCCGCCGCATCGAGCTCCTTTGGCACGCGATCGGCGAGCTCGGGCATCAACTCGGAGACCTCGGGGTGCACATGCTCCGCCGGAGTCGTGCCGGCAGAACGCGCGCTGCCGCCGCGCCGCTCGAAGAGCGCCTGCGCCATCTGCGAGCGACCGGCGTTCTGCTTGCAGACGAAGAGAACGTTCACGCGCCGAGCGCTCCGCGCAGCGCCGAGATCGCCTCGGGGACGAGCCGGTAGTAGGCCCACGTCCCGCGCCGCGCCGACTCGACGAGGCCGGCCTCGCGCAGGACCTTCAGGTGATGCGAGATCGTCGGCTGCGAGAGGTCGAACGTCTCGGTGAGGCTGCAGACGCAAACCTCGTCCGCCGCCGAGAGACAGTTGATAATCGCGACGCGCGTGGGGTCGGCAAGCGCCTTGAAGCGGGCGGCGAGCTCGTAGCGCTCGGGCCCCGTGAGCGGCTCCGCCGCCGGGCCGCAGCAGATCGCAGGAAGGACGGCAATTGACTTCATCGACGGTTTTGAATATATAACATCGACCGATATCGATGAAAGGAGGAGAGATGGCCGGCTGTTGCGACTGCCCGCCCGACTGTTGTCCCGACGGCTGCTGCTAGGCGGCTAGACGTTGAACCTGATGTTCAGGACGTCGCCGTCCTGAACCACGTACGTCTTACCTTCGAGACGTTGGAGGCCGCGTCGCGCGGCCTCCGCGTGTGAACCGGCCTCGACGAGGTCTTCCCAGCGGATCACCTCCGCGCGGATGAAACCGCGGGCGATGTCCGTGTGGATCGTCTCGGCCGCCTCCAACGCCGTCCGCCCGCGCCGCAACGACCACGCACGGGTCTCCTTGTCGCCGGCGGTGAAGAAGCTGATCAGCCCGAGCTCCTCGCTGAGGCGCCGCACCACTTCCTCGAGCGCGGAGGCTCCTTCGCGGAAGCCCGCAGCCTCGTCGGCAGGCATCTCCGCGAGCTCGGCCTCGAGCTTGAGATCGATGGCCCCTGGGCCGTTCTCGACCGCGAGCAGCGGCTTCGTCGTGAGCGGTTCGAGCCCGGACGGCAGCTCGGAGGGCCAGTCGGCAAGCGTTCCACCGGCGTCGACGTGCGCCAGGACTCGTTCGAGCTCGACGGCCTCCTGCTTCAACTTCTGCTCACCCGACTTCGCCTGCTTCGTGACCCGCTCGAGCCGGCGCTCGACGTGATCCCGGTCCGCGATGAGCAGCTCGAGCCGCAGCGTCTCCAGATCGTCGGGGGGAACCCGTGTGCCCGAGAAGCCGTCGAGGACGACGAGCAGCGCGTCCACCTGGCGTAGATTCCCGAGCAGCTCGGGGCCTGTGCCGCGCACCTCGACGACTCGAATCGCTGCAGGCGTGACCTTGCGCGGTTCGATCACGCCGGCGATCGCCGCCAGGCGGGGATCGGGAATCCCGGCCATGCCGACGTCGCCGGTCGCCCGCGCACCGGTGAGCGCATGGAACAGCGTCGACTTGCCGGAGCTCGGCAGCCCGACGATTCCGACCTCGAGGGCCAACGCTACGGCTCCGAGGTGCGGGAGATCTGCTTCTGCAACGAGACGAGCGCGCGGTGCTGGAGCGATTTGATCGCGCCCTCGGTCTTGTCGAGGATCGTTGCGACGTCCGCGTTCGGCAGATTGAAGACGAACTTGAGCGTCAGCACCTGCTGCTGCTCCGTCGACAGGCCGTCGATCAGCTCGAGCATGCTCTGGCGTCCGATCGACTGGAACGCCGCGGCCTCCGCCGAAGGCTCGCTCTCGCCCTCCGGCTCCGGAACTTCCTCCTCGGGCTGCCAGCGGCGGTTGGCGCGGAAGTGGTCCATGGCGAGGTTGTGGGCGATCCGAAAGAGCCATGCCGAGAACGGCGCCGACTGCCACCTGAACCGCTTGATCGACTCCAGCATCCTGAGAAACGTCTGCGTCGTCAGATCCTCGGCGTCGTGCCTGTTGCCGACGCTCAAGTGCAGGTAGCTGTAGATGCGGTCGAAGTGGAGGAGGTAGAGCTCCTCTAGCGCCGCCCGCTCGCCTTGCTGGCCACGCTCGACGAGACGGCGAATGTTCGCGGTCGAGTCTTTCGCGGCGCGCGCGGCTGCCTGGGTGGCTTCTTCGGCCATCAGCCCAGGAATGCCCGGGTCGGCAAGGCTTGTAACTCTAGGCCCGTCCTCAAGCGGCGGCCGAGCCGAACCCGACGCGGCTCTCGCGCGCGAACCTCTTCACATAGACGACGCGTTGCAGGGCGATCGTGTAGCGACCGTCTTCTGCCTCGAGCGCAAGAGCCGCCTCGCCCGTGCCCGCGCGAAGCTCTGCAGAACCCAGCGCCTGCTCGAGGGCATCGGCACCGGCCGGCGTGACGAGGGCGCCCATGATCTGGCCGCCGTCGAACGCGATCTCGATTCGTACCCGCTCCGGTTCAGCCACTCACAACCACCTCCGAAAGAACACCGTGGACGGAATCCGGGTGGACGAACGCCACCTCGAGGCCGAAAAGGCCGGCGCGCGGCCGTTCGTCGATCAGGTCGGCGCCGGCGCCCGCAAGTTCAGCCAGCGCCAGATCGAGATTGCTCACCTCGTAGGCCACGTGGTGCATCCCCGGCCCTCGCTTCGCGAGGAAGCGGCCGACGGGTGTGTCCTCGCCGAGCGGCTCGAGCAACTCGACGCGACTGTCGCCGATGCGGACCGACGCTGCACGAACTCCTTGAGCTTCGACCGTCGCGCGGTGCTCGACCTGCGCGCCGAACAGCCGCTCGTAGGTCGCGAGGGCCAAGTCGAGGTCCTCGACCGCAACACCTAGATGGTGGATCCCCCGCGCTTGCACGCGAGCGATGCTATCCGTTGTCTCTCTACGCCTCGCCGGGGAGCGAGACGACGGCGCGCGGGGTGCCGACGGTCTCGGACGCGCGCGACTCGGGCTCGACGTCGGCGAGCAGAAGCAGCACCTCTTCGCGCATGAGGGTCTCCTTCTCGAGCAGCGCCTGGCTCAGGCGGTCGAGCGAGGCACGATGCTTCTCGATCAGACGGACTGCCTCCAGGTAGGCCCCGTCCGTCAGGAGAGCCTGCTCGTTGTCGCGCACCCGCTTCGTCTCCTCGGACAGCGCGTAGTTGTCCGCGCGCAGCGTGCGCGAAGTGACGACGTCCGACATTCCCCACTCGAACACCATCGCGCGTGCGATCT
The DNA here is from genome assembly GCA_955652075.1 of uncultured Gaiellaceae bacterium. Lineage (GTDB taxonomy): Bacteria > Actinomycetota > Thermoleophilia > Gaiellales > Gaiellaceae > 3-1-20CM-4-69-9. The sequence goes on from CATPAS010000317.1 coordinate 4,296, forward strand.
CCGTCACCTTCTCGAGATCGCTCGCGGCGCCGTTCGTGACCCGCCCGAAGACAACTTGCTCCGCCGCGCGGCCCGCAAGCGCGATCTTCAGGATGTCGATCAGCTCTTCCTTCGACTCCAGGTAGCGATCCTCGTTCGGCAGATGGAGCGTGTAGCCGAGCGCGGTGCCGCGAGACACGATCGTCACCTTCTGCAGATGGCCGATCTCGCCCATCAGATGCGACATGAGCGCGTGACCCGCCTCGTGGTAGGCCAGGATCCGCCGCTCCTTATCCGTCAAGACCTTCTTCTGCTGCAGGCCTGCGACCACGCGTTCGAGCGCGTTGTCGAAGTCGAGAGCGGAGACGTACTTCGCCTCTCGGCGCCCGGCGAGGATCGCCGCTTCATTCGCGATGTTCGCCAGGTCCGCACCGGTCAGACCGGACGTCTGGCGCGCGATCAGGTCGAGCTGCACGTCCGAGGAGAGTGGCTTGGTCCGCGTGTGGACGTGCAGGATCGCCTCGCGGCCCTTGCGATCCGGCGGCGCGACGAGCAGCTGACGATCGAACCGACCCGGTCGCAGCAGCGCGTGATCGAGATCCTGCAGGCGGTTCGAGGCGGCCATGACGACGACCTGGTCGCCAGAGGAGAAGCCGTCGAGCTCGACGAGCAGCTGGTTGAGCGTCTGATCCTGCTCGCGGTTGAAGCTGTGCCCACTACGAGCGGCGCCGACGGCGTCGAGCTCGTCGATGAAGATGATGGCGGGCGCGTGTTTCCGCGCCTCGGCAAAGAGCTTGCGGATGCGAGCTGCCCCGAGGCCGGCGAACATCTCGACGAACGCCGATGCGCTCTGCGCATAGAACTTCGCTCCTGACTCGTTCGCGGCCGCGCGGGCGAGCAGCGTCTTTCCCGTTCCGGGCGGCCCGTAAAGCAACACACCCTTCGGCACGACGGCACC
>CATPAS010000318.1 GCA_955652075.1 uncultured Gaiellaceae bacterium
CGGGGTCCGGTCGCCCGGTGAGCCACCAGCCGTCGTCACGGTGCTCCGCGGGCCGGAGCGCGGCGTACGAAAAGACGTGCTCGGCGCTCACCTCCTGACCGCGGCCGAGAGCCTCGAAGACGGCGCGGCCGGGAAACTCCTCGGGCCGGTAGCCGAACATCGACCAGTGGGCAACCTCGCTGGACGGTGCGCGTCCCGGGCCGATCGCATACAGCACTCCGGAGGAGCCCGCGGAGCAGAGCCGGTCGAGATTCGGAGTCTTCGCGGCCTCGAGACCGCTGCGCCCGCCGAGGGGCTCATGGGCGCGGTCGGCAAGCCCGTCCAGCAGGAAGACGACGATCGGGAGCATTCAGACCGGGACGTGCTCTAGCGACCGGATCACCCTCGCTACGCCGGGCGGCACGAGCGCTTCCCACTCACCGCCCGAGAGCAGCGCCGCTCGAACGTCGGCCCCGGAGATCTCCTTGTCGGCGCCCTCGTCGAGCACCACGACCTGGTAGCCGGCTGCACGCATCCGCTCGAGCTTCGTGCCGCCCCACTCGGAGAACAGCCGCAGGTATTGCGTGACGCCGGCCGGCACGTATGCCGGCCAAAGCTCGGGCTCGTTCACAGGGAAGGGAATCACGTGCACACAAATGCCCTCGTCCTCGGCGACGGCCTCGATCATCAGCAGCCGCTCCACATACGTGAACGGATTCGACTCGGGCAAATGGCGGAGCGGATCGCTCGGCTCTTCCTTGATGCGCTGCGGATCGGGATTCGTGATCCCGACGAACACCTCGCTGGACTGTGCGGCCGCTCCGCGGAGGTATTCGAGGTGTCCGTTGTGAAAGGGCTGGAACCGCCCGTGAATCATCCCGACACTCACTCGACGAAGACGCCGGCGCCCTCCTCCACGCGGCCGATCCTGCGAACGAAAAGCCTGCGCGCCGCGAACTCGGCCTCGAGCGCAGCGCCCTGCTCCGCCGGAACCGAAACGAGCAGGCCGCCTGCGGTCTGCGGGTCGTACCCGAGCGCGTCCAACGCGTCGGGTAGGCCGTTGGTCGTCACGTGGGCGGCGGCAAAGTCACGGTTGCGAGGATCGCCGCTCGTTCGCACGCCCTTGCGCGCTACGTCGAGGGCTCCGTCGATGGCCGGGAAACGCTCTGACTCGAGGCGGATGCAGACGTCGCTGCGATCGGCGACCTCGTGGGCGTGCCCGAACAGCCCGAAGCCCGTGACGTCCGTGACGGCGTTGGGCTCGAGGCGGCGCAGGACGTCGGCGGCATCCTTGTTCAACGTGCGCATCCAGCGAATGGCACGCTCGAGCTGCATGTCCCCGGCGTGGCCCTGCTTGTAGCCGGTCATGATGAGCCCCGTTCCGAGCGGCTTCGTCAGGAAGAGCGCGTCGCCGGGTCGCGCGCCGTTCTTCGGCCAGATCCCATCGGGATGCACCGTGCCGACGACGGCGAGCCCGTACTTGGGCTCTGCGTCGCGAATCGTATGGCCGCCTGCCAGCAACCCGCCGGCGGCGCGCACCTGCGCGTCCGCGGCGGCGAAGATCTCCGCCAGCATCTCGATCGGCAGCTCCTCGGGAAACGCCGCGATCGAAAGCGCAAGCAGCGGCGTGCCGCCCATTGCGAACACGTCATTGAGCGCGTTCGTCGCCGCGATGGCGCCGTAGTCGCCCGGGTCGTCCACCACCGGCGGGAAGAAGTCGAGCGTGAAGATGAGCGCCCGCTCGTCGTCCAACCGATACACGGCGGCGTCGTCGGCGGGCGCCAGGCCGACAAGGAGGTTCTCAGCCTGGACGGGGACGAAGCCGGCGAGCAGTTGCTCGAGACGCGCCGCCGAATACTTCGCGGCACAACCTCCGCACGAGGCGAGATCTGTCAGCTTGACGCGCCCTGTTTCGATGTCCACAGCAGCCCTCCCGAGGGTTGAACCGCGAAATGTAGGGGTCTGTGAGGCTTTCGTCTACAGACTGCAGTCGGTTCACCGTTGTTACGACCTGGTGACCGCTTCTATTCCCACCCGCCGAGAGGATTGGCCACGGAGGAACCATGCGGTTCCCCCGTGGCTTTCAGGGGAGAGGAGGAGCCTTTCGGTTCCCCCGCCGCCCAGTTCTGCACGGTCGCCGTGGCACCTTCCGACTTGAAAAGATGGCTTCGTGGACAAGGCGGCGATCGTGACAGGCGGCTCTTCGGGTATCGGATACGCCATCGCGAGCATGCTGCGGGAAAACGGCTTCGCGGTGACGCTCGCCGCCAGAACTGGCGCGAAGGTCGAGGCCGCGGCGGAGACGCTGGGCGCTCATGCCGTCACCGCCGATGTTGCGAACGACGAGGACTGCCGCCGCATCGTCGACGAGCATCGCGAGCAGCACGGGCGGCTCGACGTGCTCGTGAACTCGGCCGGCGTCGGAGTCGCCGGCCCGATCGACGAGCTCGAGACGAAGCACGTCGATCTGCAGTTGAGCGTCAACCTGCGCGGAACGATCCTTGTCACCGCTGCCGCGCTCCCGCTGTTGCGCGAGAGTCACGGCCTCATCGTGAACCTCGCCTCGATCGCCGGGACGAGCCCTTCCGCGCACCTGCCTGTCTACGGCGCGGCCAAGGCGGGCGTGATCAACTTCACGACTGCGCTCAACCGCGGCGAAGAGAGACACGGCGTGCGCGCAACCGCGCTCAGCCCGGGCTTCGTCGACACGCCGATGACCTCGTGGGCTCCGGTCCCGCAGGACCGCATGATCCGTCCCGAGGACTGCGCGGAAGTGGTGCGCGCCCTGCTCCGCCTCAGCCCTTACGCTCGGCTCCCTCACGTCGTGATCGAGCGCGTCAGCGCCGACCGCGACGTCTGGGCCTAGCTCCCCTTCTCGATCGGCACGTCGACGAGGTTGCCCCACTCCGTCCAGGAACCGTCGTAGTTGCGGACGTCCTTGTACCCGAGCAGCTCGCGCAGGACGAACCACGTGTGTGCGCTTCGCTCGCCGATGCGGCAGTAAGCGGTCACCGCCTTGTCGTCGGTGATGCCCTTGCCGCTGTAGAGCTCCCTAAGCTCGTCCGCGCTCTTGAACGTGCCGTCGTCCCGGACCGCTGAGGCCCACGGGATCGAAGCCGCCGACGGGATATGGCCCCCTCGCTGCGCGCCCTCCTGCTCGTAGCCAGGTGGAGCGATCAGATGGCCGGAGAACTCCTGCGGGCTGCGCACGTCGACGAGCGCCTGTCCCGTGGCGCCGATCGTCTCGCGAACCGCATCGCGATAGGCGCGGATCGACTCGTCCCGGTCCTTCGCCGTGTAAGAGGCCTGCGCAACCTGCGGCGAAGCGGTCGTCAGCTCACGCCCCTCGTCGATCCACTTCTGGCGACCTCCGTCGAGGATGCGTACGTCTTCGTGGCCGTAGATCTTGAGATACCAGTAGGCGTAGGCGGCGAACCAGTTGTTCTTGTCGCCGTAGACGACGATCGCGGTGTCGTTCCCGATGCCACGGGAGCCCAGCAGCCGTTCGAACTCGGGCTTCTCGACCAGGTCGCGCTCGACCGGATCCTGGAGGTCGTCGCGCCAGTGCAGCTTGACCGCACCCGGAATGTGTCCCTCGTCGTAGAGGTCGGGATTCTCGTCCACCTCGGCGACCACGACATTTGAATCGTTGACGTGCTCGGCGAGCCATTCGGTCGTCACGAGCACGGGCTTTGCGTAGCCGTTCTCTGCCATGTTGCCCTCCCTATTACTTCCCTTTTTGAAGTGTGCGAAGTATCGCACAGCTCCGACGGGCTGGGCAAGTGTTCAAGCCTGGAAACGCGTTGGCTTCACGCGCTGCCGCGCGAGAAAGCGGTCGACCGCATCCCGATGAACGCGAAGGACCCGGCCGACGCGCACCGCATCGAGCCTGCTGTCGTGGATCAGCCGCCTGATCGTCTCAGGGTGAACGCCGAGCTGATCCGCCACCTCGCGAACGCTGACGAGCCCGGGCTCTCCGTCGGCGGAAGACACGATCCTTGCCGAAGCCTTGCAGGTCCCCCCAGTCCCGCGCGCATACGCCGTCCGAACCAGTGAAGGGGCGGCGGCACCTAGTGCAGAAGCTGCCGAACAGCCAGCTCGCGCCACGTACAGCGCCGGGGCGTCTGCGCCTCTCGACACCCACGCCACGCCGATCGCTCGAGCTGCGCGATGGTCTCCTGGGTCGGCGTGCGTCCGGCGACCCGGCGCTGGGCGCGCC
>CATPAS010000319.1 GCA_955652075.1 uncultured Gaiellaceae bacterium
ATCAAGCCCGCCCCCCCCGCGTAGTCGCGCTCGTCAGGGCTGACTGTCATGCACCCTCCTTGCGGTCGGTGAGACCCAGGTGGCAAACGTGACAGAACGAACGAATCAGTACAAGGGAAAAACAGGGAAAGTCCCCGAAGAGTGGAGCCGGTGAACACACAGGAGCTGGCCGGGTTCCTGGGGCGGTTCCCGCCGTTCGACGTGTTGCCTGAAGACGAGCGCACCGCCGTTGCCGCAAGCGTCGAGGTCCGGATGTACGCGAACGGCGAGAACATCCTGGTCGAGGATGCCGAGCCCGCAGACCATCTCTACGTCGTCCGTGACGGCGCAGTCGAGCTCCTCCACCAGGAGGAGGTCGTGGACGTGCTCGAGCCGGGTGAGTGCTTCGGCCATCCTTCGCTGCTGACCGGCATGGCGCCGGCGTTCACCGTTCGTGCCCACGGCGGCTCCGTCTGTTACGCGATTCCGCGCGAGCAGGCATTGATGGTCCTGAACAGCCCGGCGGGCGCCCGCTACGTCGCGGTTACGCTGCGCGACCGCTTGACCCAGACGGGCCACACGGTGCATGGTCTCCCGCAGCTGGCAACGCTGCGGGTCGAGGAGCTGATCACGCGCCCGCCCCTGTTCTGCCGCGGTGACATCGCGATCCGCACCGCAGCGCAGATCATGACCGAGAACGACACCTCCTCGATCCTCGTCCGCGACGGCGCAAGCCTCTTCATCCTGACCGATGCCGTCCTGCGCGCTCGCGTCCTCGCGGCGGAGCTCTCGCCGGAATCCCCCGTCTCCAGGGTCGTCACGTGGGCGGTGACGGTGGGACCGGACCGCCTGGTCGTGGATGCGGTCATCGACATGCTGGACGCCGGCGCCGACCACCTGGTCGTCATCGACCCGCTGCGGGGTATCCTCGGCGCCCTCTCCGCCACCGACCTGATGGGCGTCGAAACGCGCAGCCCCTTCTCGCTGCGCCACGCGATCCTTCGGGCGGCCGACGAGGAAGAGCTCGTCGCCGCCGCCCAGAATCTACGCCGCCTCTTCCTCGCGCTGCTCGAGGCAGGTCTCTCGTCGGTGGACATCGGCCGCGTGCTCTCGCTCCAGTTCGACACGTTCGTGGTCCGGTTGCTCGACCTCGCCCTCGAGGCGCACGGGCCGGCCCCAGTGCTGTGGGCGTGGCTCAGCCTTGGCAGCGCGGCACGGCGTGAGTTCACCCTCGGCTCCGACCAGGAGAACGCTCTCGTGTACGCCGACTCGAACGGGGACGCGGAGGTCGACCGCTACTTCGAGGCCATCGCCACTGACGTGAACCGCGGCCTCGAGCGCTGCGGCATCCCGCCGGACCCGAACGACGTCAGCTCCAGCAGCGCGCTGTGGCGGATGTCCGCGTCCAAGTGGGCCCAGGTCTTCCGCGACTGCCTGGAGTCGCCGGACCGCTCCCACCTGATCCGGGCGAACGTCTCCTTCGACTTCCGTGCGGTCGCGGGCGGGCTCGGAGTGACGCCGGAGCTCGTGGCGATCCTGCGGGAGGCCAAGAGCCACCCGGACTTCGTGCGCCGCCTCGCCCGCAGCGCGACGGATTTCAAGACGCCGCTCGGTTTCCGGGGAGCCCTGCCCGACAAGAGCTTCGACCTCAAGAAGGGTGGCGTGATCCCGATCGCGAATCTCGCGCGCTTCCACGCCTTGGCGAACGGCATCACGATCTCGAGCACGCTCGACCGCCTCGTCACCGCGCATGAGCTCGGCGCGCTCGACGCGGAGACGGCGGCCGCGCTGCGCGAGGCGTTCGAGATCGTCTCGCACATCCGGCTCGACCACCACGCCGCCTGCATCCACGCGGGCCGGGATCCGGACAACATCATCGACCCGAAGGACCTACCACCGCTCATGCGCGTGCACCTCCGTGAGGCGTTGCGGACCGTCGCAACCGCCCAGAAGCAGCTCGGGGTGTACGTCCCGCAAGGCATGTGACGTTTTCGGCCACAACGGGTACGGTACGACCATGGCGAAACCCTTCAAGACAATCGTCGTCGGGTTCGACGACACCAAGCCCGCCCGCCGCGCGCTCGAGCGCGCCGCCGATCTTGCCGAGGCGTTCGGCGCGAAGCTCGTCGTCACGAGCGTCGCACCGGTCCTCATCGGGATTTCAAGGTCGGCGGGCCCGATCGATCCGGTCGATTCTCCCGCGGAGCACCGTGAGCAGCTCAAGGACGCACGAGAGCTCCTCGAGGCCCGCGGCCTCGAGGCCAAGTACGTGCCGGCGATAGGCGAGCCGGCCGACACGATCGTGGAGCTGGCGGAGGAGCAGGATGCGGACCTGATCGTCGTCGGGACACGAGAGCCCGGGATCCTCGAGCGGCTGCTCGGCCAGAGCGTCAGCGAGCGCGTCGCGCACGAGACGCACCGGAACCTCCTGATCGTCCACTAGCGCGGAGCGGGCGCCGGACGATCGCCCTTGCGGGCATGCCGCAGCCTGCGCTCTCTCAGTGGGAGACTGCCGCGGCCGCCAGCTCGGACACCAGCGTGTCGGTGTGGAACCGTTCCAGGGCAAACGGCGCGATCAGGTCAGGCGTCCGGCCGCTCGCGACGAGCTCCGCCAGCGTCGTGCCGACGATCGGGGCCGCCTTGAACCCGTACGTTCCCCAGCCGCACGAGATCAGGAACCCGTCCACCC
>CATPAS010000320.1 GCA_955652075.1 uncultured Gaiellaceae bacterium
CACTTGGGCCGCCGCCGCAGTAGGGCGTATCGCTTGTCCGAGCCGTCTCGAATCGAACACATGCGATGCTCCGGTCGTGGCCCAGCGGCTTCGAGGGCGGCTCTCCGAGCCGCTTCATGCGTTTCGAGCCGTCTTTGCAAACCCGGGCCTTCGACGTCTCGAACTCGCCTTGGCGGGATCGGAGACCGGGAAGTGGCTATACATCCTCGCCCTTTCGATCTTCGCCTACAACGCCGGCGGCGCCACTGCCGTCGGAGTCGTCGCGCTGATCCGGACGGTTCCCGCTGCCATCGGTGCACCATTCACTGCACTTCTGGGCGACCGCTATCGCCGAGATCACGTGATGTTTGGCGCCTCCCTCGCTCGCGTTGGGGCAGTCGGCGCTACTGCCGCGGTCGCAGCCGACGGGGCGCCACCGCTGCTGGTCTACCTCCTGGCGGGGATCGTCACGCTTACGTCGACAGCATTCCGGCCGGCCCAGGCAGCTGCGCTCCCATCGCTTGCCCGTACGCCGGACGAGTTGACCGCCGCGAACGTTGCCTCGAGCACGATCGCAACGCTCTCGAGCTTCGTCGGGCCCGCCGCCGGCGGCTTGCTCTTCGCCGTCACGAGCACCAAGGTCGTGTTTCTCCTGACGGCGGGGGTCTTTCTCTGGTCGGCACTGCTAGTCGCCCGCATCAAGCTGGAGAAATCGAGTGCGCCCTCGACCTTGCGTAAGGGCCTCGCCCACGATGCGCTTGCAGGCTTCCGAACGATCCTGAGGGACCGCAATTTACGAGTGGTAATGAGCCTCTATACGGTCCAGGCCTTCGTCGGCGGCGCCTTCAACGTCTTCATCGTCGTGCTGGCACTAGACACGCTCCATCTGGGCAACTCGGGCGTCGGCTTGCTCAACGCCACGTTCGGGATCGGAGGATTCATCGGGGCCGCCGTCGCGCTTGCGTTGCTCGTCCGGCGGCGGCTTGCGTCCGACTTCATGCTGGGGCTCGTCCTCTGGGGAGTGCCGTTGATCATGATTGGCCTGTGGCCGAACCTCGGCGCGGCACTCGTGCTTCTCGGTCTGGTCGGTGTCGGCGAGACACTTGTCGAAGTTGCGGGGCCGACGCTCCTCCAACGCTCGGTTCCGGATGCCGTGCTGGCGCGAGTGTTCGGCGCCCTGGAGAGTCTTTTGATCACGACCATCGGCCTCGGCGGGCTCATCGCACCGGTGATCATCCATTTCTTCGGAGTACGCGGCGGGCTCGTCGCCACAGGCATCCTTCTGCCGGTGTTCGCCGCGCTCTTCTGGCAGCGGCTCCGTGCAATCGACCTTAGTCACGCTCCGCCCGAACTCGAGCTCGATCTGCTCCGCGGCGTGTCGATCTTTGCGCCGCTCCCCGAATCCACGCTCGAGCAAGTCGCCTCCAAACTCGAGCGGATCAGACTCCCTGCGGGACGTGACGTCTTCCGCCAAGGCGACTCGGGAGATCGCTTCTACGTGGTCGCGGAAGGCGATGTCGAGGTAACCGTCGACGGAAGATCGGCAGGCACGCTCGGGCCTCTGCAACATTTTGGCGAGATCGCGCTCCTGCGCGACATCCCACGGACGGCCACCGTCACGACTCGAAGCGACGTCGAATTGTATGCGCTTGCGCGCGACGACTTCATTGCCGCTGTGACCGGCCATGCACCAAGCCTCGATGCCGCGGACGCGGTCATTGCCGCTCGCCTCGGATCGCTCAGACCGGGCGCGCCCTACGACTAACCGGACTCCTGGGGCCCGGGCGAGTTGGCAATGAGGATATTTCAGGGAAGCTCGACAACCATCCCTTCGCGAGCGAGCGTTGGCGAGTGCCCGCCGTTGCCTCTCGCCAGCTCACGCGCTCGATCCTCTAGCTGCTCGAGCAATACGTCGCTATGACGCGGCTCGTGGTGGAAGAGCACCAGTCTGCCCGCACCGACGGCGCGCGTGAACGCGACCGCGTCCGCAACGCTCGAGTGACCCCAGCCAATCCGCTCTTCGTACTCGTCTTCAAAATACTGTGCATCGTGAATGAGCGCGTCGACGCCGGACGCGAGCGACGCGCCCGAGACCCAGTCGGTCGACCTTCCGGCGATCGCGCCCGCGAGCGCGGGCTCGTGATCGGGGATATACGCGAAGCTCGAGCTCTTAGTTTCGATTCGGTACCCAACCGTCGGACCGGGATGGACTACGAACTGCGCCGAAAGGGAGGCGCGGTCGATCGTCCAGGGCCCGCGCGGAACATCATGGAACGTCACAACGGCTGGGACGTCCCTGAGGTCGACCGGGAAGAGCGGCGGCGAGAACGCGCGGGCGATGCGTTCCCCGAGACTCAGTTCCTGAGACGGGGGTCCCCAGATGTCCAGCTCCACGCGCTCATCCCAGAGCTGCGCGAAGAAGCGCAGTCCTTCGTGGTGGGCGAGGTGCAGGTGTGTGAGACAAAGATGGATCTTCCGCATGCCGCGGTCCAGAAGGTCGAAACCCAGCGCGCGGATCCCGGTGCCGGCGTCGAGCACGAGGATCGTGCCGTCGTCCAGCGAGACCTCGACGCAGGACGTGTTTCCGCCGTAGGTGATGGTCTCCGGCCCCGGTGTTGGCACCGAGCCGCGGCAACCCCAGATCGTCACGCGCACGCCGCCCTCTCTCTACTCACGCCAGAAGATCGCGACGATCCCGACGAACTCGTCCGCGTGCGCGAAAAGTGGGAACGCCGTCACCGCGACGTCACGCTCGACCCCGTCCGCGCTCGTTATGCGGAGGTCCTCATGTGCCGCACGCCGCTGGTCGAGGGCGATGCGCGTCGGCCTTAGCTCGGGCGAAAGCGGCCCCGAGTCTGGCGTCCGCGGCTCGAAACTCGCCGTCCATTCGTCAAGAGGCATCTCACCGACCTCTGCGAACGGGCGGCCGACGACAGACTCGGCCGCCTCGTTATAGAACACGAGCTTCCCCTGATCGTCCGCGATCAAAGTCGGCGTAGCGAGGTTGGATGCGAACTCGCGGGCGAGGATGAGAACGAGGTGCTTTTGTCGCCGCATCTCCATCAAAGGAAGCCTACGCGCGGGTCGTCGCCCAGCGTGGTTGCTCTTCATTCATCGGCCACATGCGAGGTCTGTCCGGCATTCTCCACCTCCACGCGGCCCGGCAGTTTTGTATTAGCCGCTTCGTCCCCAACGTGAGATTCTTCCGCAGGTGATTGTCCGCGTGAAGGTGCGTGTCGAACGTCTGCTCCTCGGCGGCTTGATGTCCGCGGTCGCCTTCCTACTCGATCGCCGCCTACGCAAGCTCCAGCGTTAGCGTCGCCGTGCGAGATCGTATGTGAGCCATGCGCCGAAGACCCCGGCGACGCCGGCGAACGCGATCGGGATCCAGCCCGCCGTGCTCGCGGCTGCGGTCGCCGCCGCGCCGACCAGGCCGGACGCGGCGCCTGCCGACAGCGCCAAACGACGGCCGGCGCCGCGAATCGCGTCCTCGATCGAGGCGGCGCCGAGAAAGTCCACTTGCAGCTTTTGGCCCGGTCGCGCACCTGTCGCCCGCTCCACCGCTTCGACAAACCTGACCACGCGTAGCTTGATCTTCTCGGCCTCGTAGTAGAGCTGGTGCGGGTCGACCTGTCTTCGGAGCCGCTCGCCGACGTTACGAAGCAGAAAGCGCCCGATGACTCGGAACGGATCGAGCGTCGGATCAAGCTTCGTCACCGCCAGCTGCATCTGGCCGAACGCCTTCCCGCTGAGCGCGAGCGACGCAGGGAGGCGGACGCCGTGGCGGCTGGCGATCTGCAGCATCCCGTCCAGCATGGGTCCGATCTGAATGTCCCGCAGCGAACCGACTCGGAACCGCTCGATGAAGTCCGCGAAGTCGCGTTCCATCGACTCCAGGTCGAGGTCCGCCCGGCGTTCCTCGCCCGCGAGCATGAGGACCGCCTCGGCGAGGAATTTTGGGTCGTCGCGCGCGAAGGCCAGTAGAAGCAGAATCAGAATCTCCCGCACCTCGGGGCCGAGCTCGCCCACCATCCCAAGGTCCAGGAGGTAGATCTTCTTGCCGGACCAGATGAGGTTCCCCGGGTGCGGATCCGCGTGGAAGAACCCGTCGAGGAGGATCTGCCGGGAGAACGCTTCAAGCAGTTGGTGGGCGGCATCGCGACGCTCGGCGCTCTCCGGTGCGTCCAGGATAGGAACGCCGTCGATGAACTCGAGTACGAGCAGGCGCGACGTCGACAGCTCTGGATAGAGACGCGGCACGTCCAGTCGGTCATAGGGCGCGAGCGCCTCCCGCATCCTTTCGACGTTCGCCGCCTCCTCGCGGAAGTCGAGCTCTCGGCGCAGCGAGTCCGACAGGTGCTCGACGAGCGCCGGGATGTCTACCGTTCCGCGCAGCAGTTCACGTTTGAGCGCCTTTTCCGCGAAGAGCTCGAACAAGCCAAGGTCACGCAGGATCTCCTCTTCGGCCCTCGGCCGCTGCACCTTGACGACGACGTGCGTGCCGTCATCCAGCGTTGCACGGTGCACTTGCCCGATCGTTCCAGCGGCGAGAGGCTCCGAATCGATCGAGGCGAAGACGTCCTCCCACGGGACGCGCAGCTCCTGCTCCAGGACACGCACGACCTCCGCTTCTGTTAATGGCTTGACGCTGTCCTGCAGCTTCTCCAGCTCGGCGACGAACTCCTCAGACAACAAATCAGGCCTGGTCGAAAGGATCTGGCCGAGCTTGGCAAATGTCGGCCCGAGCTCCTCCAGCGCGGTGCGCACCCGCTGCGCACGCTCGGCCGACGAGATTGCGCCGCGGACGTCGAGCCCGAGCCGACTGATGATGCGCGCGATCTGCGCGGCACGTCCGAGCAGCCGTCCTTCGACCACCGGCGCCGTCGGCGGCTCCGGTGCCACGCCGTCGGAGGTATTGACGATGACGACCGTGCACCTTGCAGTGTGCGAGATTCGGTTCGGGACGTTTCCGAGCAGAAACTCGCGCCGTCCCCCCATGCCGACGTTCCCGACGACGAGCACGTCGGCGTTCTCCTCATCGGCGGCGCGCACGATGCCTCCGGGGACATCGTGGTCGACGCGGAAGATCGCGCGCGCATTCGAAAATGCCTCGGCGTCGGCGCGCAGCAGATCTTCAGCTCCATCCTCATCTTCGGGGCGCACGTTGAGGAGGACGAGCTCGCCGCGGAAATGATGGGCGAGCTGCGCCGCCCAGGCAACTGCGCGCTGGGCGGTTTCGGACCGGTCGGTGGCGACGACAACCTTCACTTGGGCCAAGGCGTATTCCAACAGACGTAGAGCCGTGGGAGTGCACTCACTGCGAACTTGCCCTAGAGGACCTCAAAAGCGATACCGCCCGACCCGCGGGGACGACATCGTCGGGCCTGCGCGAAGGGCTGGAAGTTGTCGCCGTGGTCGCCGTGGTCGCCGTCGCCGCCGATCATGACTCTGGCCCACCGTTCGCTGAAGCCGCTTCTCGACCGTGGTCCCTGCGGACGAGACCGCGTACCACTCGGCCCCGCCGCGGCCGATGCCGGCTCAGCCGGCGTGGGCCACTGACGCTGCCGGTGAGTAGACGGCCACCAGATCGACTCCTCGGCACAAACAACTGCCCCAAAACCCGAGCGCGCCCGGCTAGGTCCGCGCTTCGGACGCGGCTGTCAGA
>CATPAS010000321.1 GCA_955652075.1 uncultured Gaiellaceae bacterium
ACACCATCTGCACGACATTGACCGCCGTGCCGAGCTCGTCAGGGATGTCATAGGTTCGGCGGTAGACCTGCGCGCGCGGCGAGTCCCACGAGTCGAAAACCGCTCGCACCGCACGCGTGAGCTGCTCCCGCGGATCCTGCGAAAAATCGTGGCCGGCATCCTCCCGATAGACCGCCCGGTAGGTGTCGATCAGCGCGGCCAGATCCTCGCCGGACAGATCGACGTCCTGCGTGACGCCCTGCGACTTCTTCAGATCGGTGAGCGCCTGCTCGAACCGGTGCCCGTCGATGCCGTCGACGACCTCGCCGTACATCTGGATCAATCGCCGGTAGGAGTCGTTCGCGAAACGCTCGTTTCCCGTCGCGCGCGCGAGCCCGACAACCGCCTCGTCGTTCAGCCCGAGGTTGAGGATCGAGTCCATCATCCCGGGCATCGAGACCGCGGCGCCCGAGCGCACGGACACGAGCAGCGGGTCGTTCGTGTCGCCGAAGCGCTTGCCCGCCTTCTCCTGCAGCGCACCGAGGTGTCGCCCGATCTCCTCCTCCAACCCGTCCGGCAGCGCCTTGTCGTTCGACATATACGCGCGGCAGGCGTCCGTCGTGATCGTGAACCCGGCCGGAACGGGGACGCCCATCTGCGTCATCTCCGCGAGACCGATCCCCTTGCCGCCTAGGAGCTCACGCCCTCCGGTAGAAGGCTCGTCGAAGTCGTAGACGTAGCGCTGGGCGGGCAAGGGCGGAAATCCTTTCACAAATCCCCTGCAATACTCGGCGTTATGCCTGAGCCGAGGATCGTGGCCATGGGCGGGGTTCCCGACGACACGCTGCTCGACTACGTGCTCGGCCTCGCCGCTGGAATGCGGCTGCTCTATGTCCCGACCGCCGAGATGGAGGACCCGGCTCGGACGGTCTGGTGGTACGAGCGGCTGCACGGGCGTGCCGAGATGAAGCACCTGCATTTCTTTCCATCGCCTCCTTCGGGGCTGCGCGACCTGGTGCTCGCCCAGGACATCGTGCTGGTCACGGGCGGCAGCACCGCGAACGCGCTCGCGGTCTGGCGTGCCCACGGCTTCGACGAGACCCTGCGGGAAGCCTGGCAACGGGGCGTGCTGCTGACAGGCTGGAGCGCAGGGATGATCTGCTGGTTCGAGCACGGCGTGACGGACTCGTTCGGGCCCGAGCTCACGTCGATGGAGTGCCTCGGCTTTCTGCCGGGGAGCGCGTGCCCGCACTACGACGGCGAGGAGCGCCGCCGTCCCGTCTACACGCAACTGGTCGCGGAAGGGCTCGCGCCCGGCGTCGCCGCCGACGATGACGTGGCACTTCACTACGTCGGCACCGAGCTGCACGACGTCGTGAGCTCACGCGAGGGAGCCGCCGCGTACCGCGTCGACCCGGGCGGCGAGCGGCCGCTCGAGACGACGTTGCTGGGCCAGCCCTGAAGGCGCGGGGTCCGTCTCAGCGGCCACGCCGGCCCCGGGAGCGGAACTCCGCCAGCCAGGCCAGCCCTCTGAGGCCCAGCCAAACCGGCGTCAGCAGCACGTAGAAGAGGACGAGAGCGAGGCCGAGAATGCTCCACCAGATCGCCCAGCGCCACCAGGGCACGGGCGGCTTCGGCTTCACGTGACTTCCGGCGCCGCGGCTTCCGCCTTCCGGCCCTCGACGGTGCGCAGGATGCGCTGTGCAGTCTCCTCGATCGACAGCTCCGAGATGTCGATCACGGGGCACCCGAGCCGCCTCTGCACCGCGGCCGCCTCGTCGAGCTCGTCGTACACCTCCGTCAGCTCGGCGTAGCGGCGGTTGTTGGCGCCGAGATTGCGCACGCGCGCGCGCCGGATCTCGGCGAGGCGGTTCGCGTGAATCGTCACGCCGACGATCTTCGCGGGGTCGAGCTCGAACAGCTCCTTCGGCGGCTCGATGCCCTTCACGATTGGGACGTTCGCGACCTTGTGTCCGAGGTAGCCGAGGTAGATCGACAGCGGCGTCTTCGACGTGCGCGAGACGCCGACGAGCACGATGTCCGCCTCGTCGAGACCCGCCCCCACTCCGTCGTCGTACTTGACGGCGAACTCCATCGCCTCGATCCGGCGGAAGTAGGCAGGAGTCAGCGGGGCGCGCGAGCCGGGCGTCATGCGCGCGGCCTGGCCCGAGACGCGCGCGACCGCGTCGATCGGATGACCGAGCAAGTCGCAATAGTGGACGCGAGCGCGTCTGCAGAGCCGGCGCATGGCGTCCCGAAGCTCAGGGTCGACGAGTGTGTAGATCACTACGGCGGCATGGCCGCGGGCGCTGAGCACGGCCCGCTCGAGGTCTGCGACGGTCTCCGCCCTCGTGTGACGCACCTCCTCGAACGCCTGCTCGGGAAACTGGGCCTCGAGGGCGAGCACGAGGCGCGCGGCAGTCTCTCCCGTCGAGTCGGACACGATGTGGAGCTCGACGGTCGGCTGCTCCGTCACCCCGGGCATTGTCGCGGATAACGTCCCCTGCCATGCCCGAGGTCGCTCGCCTTTGGCTCGCTCCCGTGAGGGAAACCATGTTTCCCTCACGAGCTCCCTTCTTTAGGGATCGCCTCAGCTCACGCGCCGCTGAGATCGCCGCGTGTGCAGAGGACCGCGAAGTCGCTTGCGACGTCGCTTGCGGCTTCGCTGAAGAGGCCGTGCCGGCTTTGCCGTCTCGGCCACTTCCGAAGCGGGGAAACGTGTCGGTTTCCCCCAAGGCCCCATGAGCGACGCCGTAACGATGGACAAGATCGTCTCGCTCTCCCGCCGCCGCGGGTTCGTCTTCCCGTCCTCCGAGATCTACGGCGGCATGGGCTCGACCTTCGACTACGGGCATTACGGCGTTCTGCTGAAGAACAACATTCGGGAGCGCTGGTTCGAGGCGATGGTGCGAAACCGGGACGACATCGTCGCCATCGACTCCGCGATCATCCTCCACCCAAAAGTCTGGGAGGCTTCGGGCCACGTCGGCGGGTTCACCGATCCGCTCATCGATTGCCGCACCTGCAAGCTCCGCTTCCGGGCGGACAAGCTGGAGGACGCGAACTGCGGCCGCAAGCCGAGCAAGCGGCCCGGCGAGACGCCCGAGTGCGACCTGACCGAGCCGCGGCAGTTCAATCTCATGTTCGAGACCACGGTCGGCGCACTGCAGGAGGAGGGCTCGCGTGCGTTCCTGCGCCCCGAGACGGCGCAGGGGATCTTCATCAACTTCAAGAACGTGCTCCAGATCGCGCGGCGCAAGCCGCCCTTCGGGATCGCCCAGATCGGCAAGTCGTTCCGCAACGAGATCACGCCCGGGAACTTCCTCTTCCGAGTGCGCGAGTTCGAGCAGATGGAGATGGAGTTCTTCGTTCCGCCGGACGAAGGAGAGAAGTGGTACCGCTACTGGATCGAGGAGCGACTCAACTGGTATCTGCGCTACGGGCTGCGCGAGAGCAAGCTCCGTGTGCGCGAGCACGGCCCCGAGGAACGGTCGCACTACTCCCAGGGAACGAGCGACATCGAGTACGAGTACCCGATCGGTTGGGGGGAACTGGAAGGCATCGCGAATCGCGGCGACTTCGACCTGACCCAGCACGCCCAGCATTCGACGACGAAGCTCGAGTACGTGGGGCAGGACGGAGAACGGTACGTCCCCCACGTCATCGAGCCGGCCGTCAGCATCGAGCGGATCGTGGTCGCGCTGCTCGTCGACGCGTACGACGAGGAGGTCGTCGGTGAGCGGGAGCGGACGGTGCTGCGCCTTCATCCGCAGATGGCTCCCGTCACTGCGGCGATCCTCCCGCTGATCGGGAAGAGCGACGAGATGGTCGCGAAGGCGCGCTCGCTGTACGAGGATCTGCGCCGCCGGCACAGCGTCGAGTACGACGACAACGGCGCGATCGGACGCCGCTACCGCCGCCAGGACGAGATCGGCACGCCCTGGGCGTTCACCGTCGACGAGCAGACCCTCGCGGACGACACGGTGACCGTCCGCGACCGCGATTCACTCGAGCAGGAACGAGTCCCGATCGCCGGCGTTCGCGACTGGCTCGAGGATGCTCTCGAGCGGGATTGGAAGTCGCCGAAAGGTGCTTAGGCCGAGCGCAGCGTACGCAGCCTGAAATTCCCGAAGTACTCGTAAGCGGCGGTGATCACCGCCAGCGCGTCGCGCGTCGGACGTTCCGCGAGGCCCGCGTCCCGTGCTTCCGCGAGTGGACGCGCGAGCAGGGCTTCGATCCCCGCGATGCCGGCGGGCGAAAGCGCCAACGCGCCACCGGCCGAGCAGTCGCTGCACACCGCGCCGCCGGCTTTCGCCGAGTAGCCGACAAGCGTTTCGCTTTCGGTCCCGCAGTCGGCGCAGCTCGTCAGGTGCGGCAGGTAACCGGACAGCCAGAGCAGCTTGAGCTGGAAGGAGAGCGCGAGCGGCTCCAGCGACGAGCGGGTCGAGAGCGGCTCGAGCTCGTCGAGCAAGTCGAGAAAGCGTGTCAGGGCCTGAAACGCGCGCGCGTTCGCTTCCTGTTCCGTGAAGAGGCGCAGCATGGCCTCCGCGCCCAGCAGGCCGACGCCGAGCCGGTATTGCTGTTCGCGCGACTCATGGTGCGAACGGATGAGCTCGGCTCCCGTGACGGTCTGCAGCTCGCCCGAGCCCTGGTGCAGCATCAGCTCGGCGTGCGAGAGCGGCTCCAGCCGGGCGCCGAACCGAGACTTCGTCTTGCGGATCCCCTTCGCGACCGCGCCGATGCGGCCGCGCTCGAGCGTGTAGAGGTGCAGCACACGGTCGGCTTCGCCGAGCCGGAACGAACGCAGCACGACCGCCTCGGTCTTGTAAGAGCGTCCGGCCATGCCCCGGCCAGTCTAGTCCTGGGGGTGGAGGGAACCTTTGCGGGGCTTTCTTCGTTCCAACTGATGTGGCAAGGATTCGCGTCTACTCCACTCGCTGGTGCGGCTATTGCGTGCGCGCGAAGGCGCTGCTCGAGAGCAGGGGCATCGACTACGAGGAGATCTCGCTCGACGATGATCCCGAGTTCCGTCAGAAGCTCTTCGATCTCACCGGCGGCTGGACGGTTCCGCAGATCCTCATCGACGGTCGGCCGATCGGCGGCTACACGGAGCTGTGGCGCCTCGACCGCGAGGGCCGCCTGGACGACGAGCTCGCTGCCTGACGTTCCAGCCGCTGGCAGCTCGGGCAGTACCACGTGCCGCGACCGGCGGTGCGGATCTTTTCGATCGGCGTCCCACAACGCTGGCAGGGTCGCCCTTCGCGCCCGTAGACGCGAAAGCGGTCCTGCATGCGGCCGCGTCCACCGTCGGGGGTCGAGTAATCGCGCAGGCTTGCGCCCTGCCGCTTCACTCCGGCTCTCAGCGCGTCCTTGATCGCACGTGTCAGGCGCGCGAGCTCGTCTGCTCGGAGCGTCCCCGCGGGGCGAAGTGGATGAACCTCCGCCCGCCAGAGCGCTTCGTCGACGTAGATGTTCCCGAGCCCCGCGACCGTTCGCTGATCGAGGAGGGCCGCCTTGATCGGTGCGCGCCGGCCTTCGAGCCTCTCCGCGAGCCGGCGTGCCGTAAAGGTGCGCCCGAGCGGCTCGGCGCCGAGTCGCGCTTCGAGGTACGGCTCGAGCTCGCCGGCTTCGAGCAGCTGCCACGTGCCGAAACGGCGGACGTCGCGATAGGCGACGTCCGATCCGTCGTCTATCTTGACAACAGCGCGTCGATGCGGATCGTCGGCCAGCGTTCCCTTGACCGCGTGCCGCAGACTCCCGGTCATCCGGAGGTGAATCAGGAGCGCCCGCCCCGACTCCAACCGAACGATCAGATAC
>CATPAS010000322.1 GCA_955652075.1 uncultured Gaiellaceae bacterium
CGTCATCTAGAGCCATGGCCTCGGCCGCTACGTCGAGATCGAGACCGTGACGCGCGATGAAATGGTCGATCGCGTCGAACTCCTCCTCGCTCCGTCCGTCGAGCCACACGACTCGCCCCTGCTCGACCTTCAGCCCAGGCTCCGGATCGTTCGGACCGTTCATCGCGATGAGCCCGAGGTCGGGATGCGGCGCGATCAGAACCTCGCGGCGCAGCTCGCGCCGCTCGCGCTCGGCGAACCGCCTAGACCGCCGGGGTTTTCGCCCGCTCACAGACGGCGGAGAAAGCCGCGTTCGACGTAGACGGCCTTCGCCTCGCGGACGAATGCCGCCGTCCGCGGCGCATCGAATTCGTGCTCGAGTCGCTCCGCCCACCGCTCGAGTTCGTCCTCTGTCGACCGGTGCGGGCGAAGCGCCGTGTAGATCTCCAGAATCAGCTCGTCAGAAATCGCAGTGAGCTCGGCAGCTCGTCCGAGGTTCGAGGCGAGTGGCGCTCGTCCGGCGGCGAGGGCGACTTCCGCCTGTAACCCGAGCGTCTTCGACGTCGCGCGCATGTCCGCGGCAACCAACCGCCCAGCCCGCAGGGCCTCGAGCGTCAGCTCGTCGAGCGAGTGGCCGCCGGGCGTTTGGACGAGGTCGGGTCGCCTCGCGCCGAGCGGGTAATCGGCGGTTGGATCGAACACCTGGAATCACAGCTTAGAGCCCAACCCAAGGGTTCGGACCACCAACGTCGGTTCGGCATTGACATCGGTGTAGGCGAGGCATATACCAATCCCGCTGCACGCTGCGGTCACGCGGAAAGGAGAGTCGGATGGCCCTCGAGATCAAACTTCTCAACCTCATCGACATCGACATCGAGTCGAGCTTCCTCGTGCTCGGCCGGAACATGGGAGTCCGCACACGCATTCCCACGTTTGGCTTCCTGATCCTCGGCGGGAAGGAGCCTGTCCTCGTCGACACGGGAGCCAGCCACGCGGAGATCATGGACCGGCTCGGTATGACCGGATATGTGACCGAGGAGATGGAGCTCGAGCACCAGCTCGAGAACTACGACCTCGAGCCCAAGGACATCCGCTGGGTTCTGCACACGCACCTGCACATCGACCACGCGGGCCAGGACAATCGTTTCCCGATCAAGACGACCGTAGTCGTCAATCGGCGCGAGCTCGAGTTCTCCGTCTCCGGCCTGATGGGCGAGCAGTATCCCGCGGAGTACGTCAAGCATCTGATCGACCGCTTGCACACTCCCGGAGCGCTGCGGCTGCTCGACCTGGAGCTTTCCGGTCCCGAAGAGATCATCCCCGGCGTACGCTGCGAGTCTGCGGGCGGACACACCGAGGGATCGATGAACGTCCTGGTGGATACCGCCGAAGGGACCGCGTGCATCTGCGGCGACGTCATCTACGACATCCAGAACCAGATCGTCGAACCGCTCTACCAGATTCTCGAATTCGAGCCGCAACCGACGGGTAACCATGCGACCACGAAGCGTCAGGAGAAGGCGGCAGTCAAGAAGGCACTCCAGCACACGTTCGTTCTCCCGGTGCACGATTACCCGGCGCGTGTCGAGGCGGGACGCGTCATCGCACGTCTGAAAGACTCCGTCCCCGGGCCTGAGGAGCCCGTCAAGATGCGGACCCCGAGCGAGACCGGGTCGATCGTCGGTGCGGACGTTCTTCCGCACGATGTCCTGATCCCGAGCGGCGTCTAGCCGTCTGGCAACAGGCGGGCCGCGCTCGCTCGCTTCATGGCGGCGAGCGCGGCTTCGCGCGGCCGGTTATAAGAACGCTGTGAATACGTACGACTTCGGCGGCCGGGTGGCCTTGGTCACTGGCGGCGCAAGCGGCATCGGTGCGGCAACAGTCGAGCTCCTCCGAACCTGTGGAGCGCAGGTCGCAGTGCTCGACTTGAACCTCGATGGTGTGCGCGAAGACGTCCTCGGCGTGCAGGGAGACGTCACGCGGTCCAGCGAGGTCGACGCCGCGATCACGCAGGTCGAGTCAGATCTCGGGAATCTCGACGTGCTCGTCTGCTCGGCGGGTGTCGGAGGAGAGTCACTGCCGGCGATCGATGTCCCCGACGAGGAGTGGCGCCGCGTCTTCGCCGTCAACTGCGACGGCACCTTCTTCTGCAACCGCGCCGTAGTGCGGAGGATGGTCCCCCGCGGCTACGGACGCATCGTCAACGTCGCGTCAATCGCAGGGAAGGAGGGCAATCCCATGGCGGCCGCATACTCGGCGAGCAAGGCCGCCGTGATCGGGATGACCAAGTCGATCGGCAAGGAGGTTGCGGGCACGGGCGTGCTCGTCAACTGCATTGCCCCGGCTGTGATCGACACACCGATCCTGGGCCAGCTGAGCGATGAGCACATCGGCTACATGATCGAGAGGATCCCGCTCAATCGGACCGGGAAACCAGAGGAGGTGGCACGCCTGATCGCGTACCTTGCGAGCGAAGACATGAGCTTTTCGACCGGAGCGTGTTTCGACATCTCGGGCGGGCGCGCCGTCTACTGATGCTTCTCGTCCGTTTTCGCGAGCGGGACGACGCCCCACACATGGGACTCGTAGAGCCGGACGAACCAACACGCGTCCTCGAGCTCGAGACCGGTGACGCCCTCGTCGCACTGCGTGGCGAGCGCGCGCAGACGGGCCGCGCAATCGAGGCGGTCGACCCGGAAACGCTGGAGCTGCCGCCGCCGCTCGAGCTGCTAGCGCCCCTCGTCCCGCCCGAGACGTGGGCCGCTGGTGTCACCTATGAGCGCAGTCGCGACGCTCGCGTCGACGAGAGCCGGACCGAGGCGGGCGACGTCTACTCGCTCGTCTACGAGGCAGAGCGGCCCGAGCTGTTCCTGAAGGACGCTCAGAGCCGGAGAACCGTCGGTCCCGGCGCGACGGTAGGCGTCCGCTCGGACGCGGCCTGGACGGTCCCGGAGCCGGAGCTAGCACTCGTCATCGACGCGAATGGCGAGCTCCTCGGCGCGACCATCGGCAATGACATCACGGCGCGCGACGTGGAGGGCGCGAATCCGCTCTACCTCCCCCAGGCGAAGCTCTTCGCCGGCGCGTGCTCGCTCGGCCCCGCCATCCTGATTCCGAACGACTGGTCTCAGCCGTTCGAGATCGAACTGAGGCTTCTCGGTCCGGAGGACGAGGTCGTCTACGAGGCTCGGACCTCGACCGCGAGGATGCGCCGCTCGTTCGAGGAACTGGCCGCCTGGCTCGTACGCGATAATCCGGTCCCCGCGGGTAGCGTGCTTCTCACAGGCACCGGGCTCGTGCCGCCCGACGGGGTCGCGCTCGCCCCAGGGCAACGGATCGAGATCCGGATCCCAGGAATCGGCAAGCTCGTGAACCCGGTCGGCGCCGCAGCCGACCTCCTTCCCCGCCGAAAGGAGACTCATGCCCGATAGCGTGCTCGAGGCCCCGCTGCAACTGAAGCCCGCGAACTACGTGGCTGGTAAATGGAAACCGGCGCGATCTGGCCGCACGTACGAGAAACGCAATCCTGCGCGCCCGACCGAGATCGTCGGCGAGTTTCCCGCATCCGGTGAGGAGGACGTGAACGCCGCCGTCGAGGGGGCGGCGAAAGCGTTCGCCGGCTGGTCGGCAACGCCGGCTGCGCGGCGCGCAGCCGTCCTCATGAGCGCCGCTGACGTCATCGATTCGCGCGTCGAGGAGATCGCCGCGGACATGACCCGAGAGATGGGAAAACCCCTGCGCGAGGCACGCTTGGAGGCGGCCCGCGCAGCCGCGATCTTTCGCTTCTTCGCCGGCGAGGCGTGGCGACCGAAGGGCGAGATGTTCGAACAGTCGATGACCGGCTCAACGCTGTACACGGTACGGCGCCCACTCGGCGTCGTCGGCTTGATCACGCCGTGGAACTTCCCAGCTGCGATTCCGGCTTGGAAGACTGCACCGGCGCTCGTCTACGGCAATACGGTCGTACTCAAGGTCGCTCAGGACGCACCGCTCACCGGTCTCCACCTGGCGGCCGCGCTCGAGGAGGGCGGGGTTCCCGACGGCGTGCTCAACCTGATCATCGGCCGAGGCTCCGACGTCGGCACCCCGCTGATCCGGCACCCGAAGGTCGCCGCGATCTCGTTCACAGGCTCGGTTGCAGTCGGCCACCTCGTGCGCGACGAGGCAACGCCGCTCGGCAAGCGCGTCCAACTCGAGCTCGGCGGCCACAATCCGCTGATCGTTATGGCAGACGCGGACTTGGCTCGTGCGGTCGAGGCCGCCTACGCGGGCGCGTTCTGGTCCGCAGGGCAGAAGTGCACAGCGACGCGGCGCATCTACGTCCAGGCGACTCTGTACGACGAGTTCCGTCGCCGGTTCCTCGAGCGAATCGAAGGGGGCAAGGTCGGAGATCCTGCGGACCCCGAGACCGAGGTTGGCCCGCTGGTCAACGAGCACCAGCTGAAGGACGTCCTCGAGGCCATCGAGCGGGGCAAGCGCGACGGCGGCAAGGTTGTCGTCGGCGGGGAACGCGTAGACGAGGATGCTTACCTGGTCGCGCCGACGTTGTTCGAGGATGTCGCCGACGACGCCATGCTCTCCCGCGAGGAGGTCTTCGGGCCGGTGGCCTCGCTGTACCGTTTCCACACGCTCGACGAGGCACTTGAGCGCGCGAACGCGGTCGAGTACGGCCTATCGGCGTCGATCTTCACGACGAACCTCGCGACCGCGCAGCGCTTCGTGAACGAACTGGAGGCCGGCGTCCTTCACGTCAACTCGCAGACAGCCGGCGCCGACGTTCATGTTCCATTCGGCGGAATCAAACGCTCCGGCTTCGGCCCGCACGAGCAGGGTCGGGCGGCGCTCGAGTTCTACACCGAGGTCGTGACCGTCTACCAGGACGCGTGACCGAGCGCTTTCTGATCACCGGTGCGCTCGGGTGCATCGGCGCCTGGTCGTGCGCACAGCTCGTGCGCGAGGACGTGCCTGTCGTCGCCTACGACCTCGGCGTGAACACCGATCGGCTCGAGCTGGTCATGTCGCCGGAGGAACTCGAACGGGTGACGTTGACCCGCGGAGACGTGTTGGACCTCGACCAGCTAGAGAGAACGATTGCGGATCATCGAATCACGCATGTCGTACACCTCGCGGCGATGCTACTCCCGTTGGTCAAAGCTGACCCGTCACGCGGGTCCGCCGTCAACGTCGTTGGGACGACGAACGTCTTCGAGGCGGCGAAACGGCACGGCATCGGCCGGCTTGCCTACGCAAGCTCGGCAGCCGTGTATGGGCCGGGCGCCGGGTCGCGGATCGAGGATGCCGGTGAGCCTACGAGCCTCTACGGAGTGTTCAAGTTGACGAATGAAGCGACGGCGCGCGTGTTCTGGGAAGACGAAGGCCTCGGCAGCGTCGGTCTCCGGCCTTACGTCGTCTAC
>CATPAS010000323.1 GCA_955652075.1 uncultured Gaiellaceae bacterium
CGTAGCCAAGGATGATGGTCGTCCTGGTCGACGTGCATCGCGCCGCCGAAAACGAGCACCGCGCCGTACGCATCGAGCGGGCGAGGCAGCGGCTTTTCCCAGGCGAGGCTCCACTCTACGAGCCCGTGGCCGCGTTCGCGGACGACGTCGCCGAAGACGCCCGAGCGCACGCTCTCGCCGTGGATGATCGCCAGAACTTCCATCAACCGGGCGCGCTCACTGGAACCTTCTCGGCCTGCAGCAAGCGCTGCAGCTCTTTCGCGTTGGCGGCGGCCTGCGCCATCCGCCCGCCGTGCCCGTCCGGGCTCGTGGCGTTGTTGTTGAAAAATGCGTACACCTGCTCGGCCTGCTCCGAGAGCTCGCGCAGCGGCCGAACCCATTCACGCAGCTCGCCGTCGGAGTAGAGGTAGTCGAATCGGTCGGCAGCGCTGCCGCCACGCTTGTTCCAGGTCGCCGCATTGCGTCCGTGAAAGCGGATGTAAGCGGTCGGACTGGTGAGCGCGGGAACCGTCGGGACGAGGTTCTTGGCGCCCTCGATGCGGGGCGCATCGACGATCACGTTCGTGGCGCCGAGCTCCTCCAGAAACCGCAGCGTGTCGTCGCGATGGTCCTCGTCCAGCCAGCTCGCGTGCCGGAACTCCACGAGCATCTCGTCCTCTCCGAGCTGCTCGCGCGCCCATTGCAGATACTCGAGCGAGCGGTCCTTGTAGACCACGTACGAGGGAAACTGGAAGAGGATCCCGCCGAGCTTGCCACCCGAGCGCAGCGGCTCCAGCGCCGTGAGGAATCGCCGGAAGACCTCACCGCGAAACTCACGGGACGGCCGTGCGACTCGGCCCCGCTCGTCCGTCGGTGCGTCGTCGCGCAGGTCCGGCGGCAGCGACTCGAGCTTGACCGGATGACGCGTCATCAAACCGAAGGCCTTGACGTGCATCACGAATCCGTCCGGCGTGCGTTCCGCCCAGCGTTCGACCATCTCCTCGCCCGGCAGCCGATAGTAGGTCGAGTCGACCTCGACTGTGTCGAAGTGCTCGGCGTAGTACGGCAGCCGCTCTCCGGCCTTCACGCCCGGCGGATACCAGTGCTTCGAGAGCGCGTCGTCGGCCCAGGAACACGTGCCGATCCTGATGTCCGTCGCCACCGTCCCAGCATACGAGACGGGGCCCGGCTGGCCCCGTCTCGTTACGCCTCGTGCGCTAGAACCCGTGTCTAGAGGCGAATCGTGATCTTGCCGCTGACCGCGGTGAAGGTCGAGGCCGTCGCGTTGACGCAGCCGCCCGGGACGCCGGGCGTCGGCGAGGCGCATCCTGTTGCGGTGATGTCGCGCTCCGCCACGGTCGTGCGTGCCTGGAACGTCGACGTCGTCTTCTTGCCCGTCTTCTTGAGCACGATGCTGAAGCTGCCCGACGCGTTCGTCCGCGCCGTGAAGCCGGCCGACTTGCCGTTGACCAGGAGGCTGACCCGCGCGCCTGCGACGGCGGCGCCTGCTTGCGTCACTTTGCCGGTGAACTTCACGAGCCGCTTGGACGCGTTGACCTTCTTGGCGAGCGTGACCGCGCCGTCTGCGACGAACGCCCGCGTCTCGACCGTTGCCGCGGCGTTGGGCGCACCTATACCCGCAGCGTACGGCGTCGTGATCGTCTTCCAGATGCTCTGCCCCGCGGGGACGGTGAAGATGTTGTCCACCGTGAAGGTTGCGTCGAGGAGCCGGGCGCCGTTCGGCGAGCGGCCCGGCGTGGCGACCGGTACGTCGTCCGGCCCCAGGCACACGACGAGCTTGTATGCGCCGAGGGCCGCTTCTGCACCCGCGAGCTGGTCGACGTGCACGGGTAGGTTGATGCTCTGCCCTGCGACCGAGAGTGCGAGGTTCCAGACGGCAATGTGGGGAACCGGGTCGCATCCGGGAGCATTCGTGGTCGCTGGGACGGCGACGACGTCACCCGACAGCGGCAGCGGAATGTTCGCGTCGCGCGAGAACACCGTGCCGGTCGTGGCTCCGATCCTCGTCCCTGGCGCAGGCGACGCGTTGATCGAGTAGCCGCTCGGAACGTAGATGGAGATTCTTGCCGGCTGCGCGTCGGACTGCGCCTGCGAAATCTTGATCGTGAGCGATGTCGTCGTCTGCTTGATGCTCAGCTTCGGAGTCGCCAGCGCGTTCCCCGTGAGTGCCAGCGCGGCGGTACCTGTGAGAGCGAGCACAGCCAGTTTGAGGATTGTCTTCATACCCCTTCCTTTCCTACTTCGAATTCAGAAAAAGTCCTTTGATTAGACGCGCAATTCCCCCGGGAGTTGCGCCTAATCCCGGGCATTGACGAGCTTCCCGAAGAACTGCCAGTGATCCCCGCGGTAGCGGGCCAGCTTCACTTGTTCGATCGGGTAGTAGTCGGTTGGCGAGGTCTTGATCCGGAGGCCGGGCAGCAGAAATGGATTCGTCTCGTCGAGGTGGGTCGCGGCTTTCAGGACGCCCGCTCGTGTCGGGTTGCGGCCGGCCTTCCGGAGGGTGTCCACCATCGTGTAGGCAACCGCCATTCCGTAGTAGTTGAACACGTCCGCGGATTTCGCGCTCGGGAGAAAGCGTTGAAGGATCGATTGGTAGAGCCGGACGGTCTTGTCCTTCGCCCACAGCTTCGAGGTCGGATCCTTCACGAACGCGATCGACAACGAGCCCTCGACCTGCTTGCGGCTGGACGCGACGCGCGCGATCTTCATGATGTCCGGTGAGATCGAAACCGACGTGACATAGACGTGCGGGTGCCACCCGAGCCGGAACGCTCCCACGTAGCCGAAGATCGCAAACTGCGGAGTGGCGAACAGCATGAGCGTGTCCGCGCCGGTGCTCTTCAGCCGTGCCATCTGTGAGGAGACGTCCGAGTCTGCGATCTCGTAGGCCTGCGTGCCGACGATCTTGGCCTTGCCGGCGAGACCGTGACGCAGGCCGGTGAGCATGTCCTTGCCGAAGTCCGAGTTCTCGTACAGCACGGCGATCCGCGCCTTGGGCTGATGCGAAGCGATGTAACGGCCGTAGATGGCGCCCTCGCCGGCGAAGCTCGGGAGGTATCCCATCGACCACGGGTATTTCGCATGCTCCGTCGCGAGCTTCGAGACGCCACTGCCGATGAAGAGCTGCGGCACCTTGCGGTCGTTGAGATACGAGCGGACCGCGAGCGCATGCTCGGTGCCGACGCTGTTGAAGATCGCCAACACCTGATCCTGCTCGACGAGCTGACGCGTCAGGGTGATCGTCTTCGCAACGTCGAACTCGTCGTCGAGATACTCGTAGACGATCTTTCGGCCGAAGACGCCGCCCTGCGAGTTGACGTATTTGAAGTAGGCGTCGGCACCGCGGCCGACCGAGCCGTACGCGGCGGCCGGGCCGCTGATGGGGATCGTGCCGCCGATCGTGATCGTGGTCGATGTGACCCCCGGCGTGGCCGCCGGTGCCCCCAGCGCGATCGCGGCGGCCACGATGTGCGCGATCACGGGGACACGGGCTTGGGCAGAACGGGCAGCGTTA
The DNA here is from genome assembly GCA_955652075.1 of uncultured Gaiellaceae bacterium. Taxonomy (GTDB): domain Bacteria; phylum Actinomycetota; class Thermoleophilia; order Gaiellales; family Gaiellaceae; genus 3-1-20CM-4-69-9. The sequence goes on from CATPAS010000323.1 coordinate 3,515, forward strand.
GCGTCACCTTCCCGATGTGGGCGACCGATCCCTCGGGAACGGGGATCAGATAGACGAGGTTGCCGATGTTCTGAACCGTCGAGCGAGCGCCGAGCGTGACTCTCAGTCGTGAGCCGGCCGGAATCGACGTGATCTCGTTCTGCAGCCTGATCGTGACCGTGCGTGTGCCTTTGCCGCTCGTCTGTGTGTCCGCGCCACCGTCGCTGACGACGATCTCCGACCCGCTTGGCGTGACGGCGCTGAGAACCGCAACGAGGTGCTTGTAGCCGGTCGGGGTTGCGAACGAGACCTTGACGACGGGTGCACCGAAACTCTCGAGGTGGCGAACGCCTGAAGTCGTGCGTGCGACCTTGCCTTCGGCCGAGAGCGTCCGGCTCCCTCGCAGCGCGAATTCCAGCTGTCGTGCCTTCGGCAGGCCCTTGAACGAGGCGGGCTGGCGCCACGGATCCGGCGCGATCTCGATCGGTGGGCGCTTGTCGATGCCGTTCGGAATGCCCTTGAGGAAACGGTCGAACCACATGCGCACTTCGAGCGACGTGTACTCGAACTCGTCCGGGGGGTTCGTTGCAGGCGCATGGCCGAAATCACCGAGGTACAGCCGCTTCGGTCCTTTGAGGAGCCGGTACGCCGTGATTGCCTGATTCGCGTCGAACGCGAAGTCGCGACGTCCCTGCAACATGAATGTCGGGATGCGGACACTTCCGAG
>CATPAS010000324.1 GCA_955652075.1 uncultured Gaiellaceae bacterium
ACGGCGGGTTTGATCCTCGCGCTCGCCGTCGGCGGCTGGGGGTACGTCACGACCGGGCTTTCGATCCTGATCGTCCGTCAGGTCCCTGCGCACGAGGCCTTCCATGCGGCCGCCGGGCAGAAGGCGGTCTACCTGCCCGCAACGCTCGCAGGACTTGCCGGCGCGCTGTGTGCACGCGCCCGCGCGAGCGAGCGCCCGAGGAGTCCGCTCGTGCTCGCGTGGTTCGTCGCCGCGGTCGGGATACTCGGCGTGCTCGATGCCGTGCTCCCGAACGACCGCCCCGCGTTGATCGCCTCGCTTGCCCCCGAAAACGTGCACGGGGTGTCGGAAGCGCTCGTCACACCCCTCGGCCTGGTGCTCTTGGTAGCTGCGCGCGGGCTAGCGCGCAGGAAGCGACGAGCGTGGCAGGTCGCGATCGCCATCTTGCTCGGGCTCGTGGTGCTCCACCTCCAGCACCGCTTCGGCTACGGAGCGATTGCGACCGGCTTCGTTGCCGTCGCGCTGCTGGCACGCCGGTCCGATTTCGACGCGCCGGGCGATCCCGATGCTCATCCTCGCCTCGTTGTGCGCGCGCTGCTCTTCGGCCTCGCGATCTTCGGCTACGCCTTCGCCGCGCTCTGGGTCAACCGAGTGATGGCGGACCAGCCGTTCACGCTGGGGTTCGTTCTGCGCGAGGCAGCCCGAGGGGCGGTGGGTGCGGACGCGCGGGGGTCCGGCCACCTGGCCGGGACGTTCGGCGAGTGGTTTCCGTTGTCGATGCTGCTCCTCACCGTCAGCGCAGCGGGAATCCTGCTGGTCAACTGGCTCGCACCGTGGCGGTACCGCCATGCACAAGAAGCGCGGCATCGCAGGCTCACCCGTGATCTCGTCACGACCTGGGGTCTAGATACGCTCGCTCCGTTCGTCCTGCGTGGAGACAAGTCGTATTTCTTCAACGAGGAGGAGACGGCCTTCGTCGCGTACAAGGTGGTGGGCGGAGTGGCGATCGTCTCCGGTGATCCAATCGGGCCGCCGGAGCGTTTCTCCGAGCTCGTCGGAGCATTCCTGCGCTTCGCGCACACGCGCGGGTGGCGTGTCGCGATTCTCGGCGCCTCGGAAGGCGCGCTCGCTCTCTACCGCCGGCACGGTCTGCACGCGCTCTACCACGGTGACGAGGCGGTCGTCGACACCGCCACGTTCTCTCTCGCCGGACGGCCGATCCGAAAGGTGAGGCAGTCGGTGCACCGCCTCGAGCGCGCCGGCTACACGGCGACCGCGATCCGGCCGAGCCAGGTCGGCGGATCTCTTCGCCGCGAGTTCGAGGACCTCGCCCTGAACTGGCGCGGACGCCAACCGGAGCGAGGCTTCGTGATGGCGCTGGACACACTGTTCCGCCTCGACGACGAGCATGCCGTCTTCATCGTGGGCCGTGCGGCTGACGGCTCGCTCGCCGGCTTCCTTCACTTCGCCGTCTGCCGTCGCGGCTCCGCCCTGTCGCTCTCGTCGATGCCTCGCCTGCGCAACACGCCGAACGGCTTCAATGAGTGGCTTGTCTGCGCCTCGATCGACTGGGCTCGCGCAGAGGGGTTCGAGCGCGTGTCACTGAACTTCGCGCCATTCGCGGCGCTGCTGGCGCCCGAGGCGGATCTGTCGGCGCTGCAGCGAATCGAGCGCCGTGCGCTGATGCGGCTCAAAGGACACTTCCAGCTCGACAACCTCCTGCTCTTCAACCGCAAGTTCGCTCCGCAATGGGAGCGTCGCTTCGTCGTGTACGAGCGGCGCCTCGATCTGCCGCGGGTCGGAATCGCGGCGCTTGCCGCGGAGGCCTACCTGCCGTTCAGCGGACGAAACCGCGAGTGACCTGGCAGCTGGCAGTCGGCCTGGTGCTTGCGCTGGCCTCGGCCTGCGCGCTGAACTGGAGCTACTACGTGCAGCACGGAGCCGCAGCGTCTCTGCCGCCGCTGTTGCTGCGCCGGCCGCTGCGTTCGCTCGCTGCGCTCTTCGGCAACCGCCGCTGGCTCATGGGCTTCTGGACCGGAATCGGCGGCTGGGTTCTCTACGTCGTCGCGCTGACGCTCGCTCCGCTGTCGCTCGTGCAGGCCTGCGCTGCCGGCGGGCTCGCCCTCCTTGCCGTCCTCGCGGGCGTCCGCTCCCGCCGCGAACAGCTAGCGGTCGCGACGTCGATCGCAGGGCTCGCCCTGCTCGCGATCTCGCTCGCGGGCCCCGTCCGGGCATCGCAGCATGCGAGCCTGCGCGACGCGGCTGTCTGGATGCTCGCCTCCGCCGCAGCCGCAGCGCTTGCCGCTGGTCCCGCAGCCACTCTTCTGACCCGCGCCGCCGGTTTGGGCATGGCCGCCGGCGTTCTCTACGCCGCAGGCGACGTCGGCACGAAGGCGGCCGTTTCCGGCGGGTTCCACCCGGCCTTCGTTCCTGCGCTGCTCGCGTGCCACGGACTGGCTTTCGTCGCGCTGCAGCTCGGATTCCAACGCGGCGGCGCACTTACGACTGCCGGCGTGGCGACTCTCTGGACGAACGCGCTGCCAATCGCAGCAGGGATGGTCGTCTTCGGAGAGCCTCTGCCGGGAGGCGCGCTCGGAGTCGCTCGTGTCGCCGCCTTCGTCGCGGTCGTGGTCGGCGCTGCGCTGCTGACACGGCCGGGCGCCGACGACGCTCTCCACATCCCCGAACCAGGCCGTCGAGGGCCGCAGATCGTCGGCGGCGCGCTCGCCGCAGTCGCGTTGCTCGTCTGTGCGGGAGCGGCACGAGCCTCCACTGATCCGCCTCTGGCCGGGTTCCGGGTCATCGATCACGGCTCCTCAGGCGGAACTGTCTGGAGCGGGCGGATCCCGAATCCCTTCGTCCCAGCCGATGTGCGCGAGACGGACGTGTACTTGCCACCCGACTACTCGCCAACGAAGCGTTACCCCGTCCTTTACCTCCTGCACGGGTTCTGGGGCGCGCCCTCGGGCTTCGTCATCAGCCTCCGATTCGCCGATGCCGCCGACTCGCTGATCCGAGCAGGGGCCGCACGTCCGTTCATCGCGGTGATGCCGCCCGGTGGGCTGCCGAGCGGTACGAGGCGGCAGCGAGCGGCAAGTGAGTGGGTCGGCGTCTGGGAAGACTTCGTGGTGCGGGCGGTCGTCCCCTGGGCCGACGCCCATCTTCCGACGATCAGCAAGGCTCCTGGCCGCGCAATTGCCGGGGTGTCGGCAGGTGCGTACGGCGCGGTCGACATAGCGCTGCGACACATCGGAGTTTTCGGCGTGGCCGAGTCTTGGGAGGGTTACTTCCATCCGTTCCGCGACGGGCCGTTCGCGAC
>CATPAS010000325.1 GCA_955652075.1 uncultured Gaiellaceae bacterium
AGCTTGGAGAAAGCGAGGGCCGGGCGGTCCTTGTCGTACAGGCCGACGGCGGCGGCAGTCAGCGCTTCGGGGTCGTTCGGGGCGGCCCGCACGGCGGCGAGGAACTCCCGTTCGGCCGAGATCGGCCGCAAGACCTGCTGGTAGGCCGCGCCCCGGAGCAGGTGGGCCTCGACGGCGTTCGTGACCTGCGTGAAGCTCGGCACGAACGGCGGCAGGCCCGGGGCGCCGCCGGGATGCCGGAGATCCTGCGCGCGCACGGCCGACGGGGAATCCGGCTGGACACGCTCGGCGGCCCGCCATGCGCGGATCGCATCGGCCTGCTGGCCCGAGAGCGCGAGCGTAAGGCCGAGCTCGAGCTGGACGAGGGCGCTCTGCGGATACCGCTGGGCGATGATCCGCAGCCGGCGAGCCGTTCCTGCCGGCCATGCCTTCAGCGCGTCGCGCACCTGCTGCGCGACTTCGGGTGGGGCCGTCGGATCCGGAGCGAAGGGCGGCGGCTTGCTCGACTGCCGCTGGACCTCGCTCCGCGTCGCGAGCGTGACCCCGACCACGGTCCCTGCAGCGGCCACGGCGGCGAGCCCGACGATGATCCACACCCTGGCCCGCGCGCTCATCCCGGGCGACGCTAGCTAACGGAGCAAAGCTATATTTCCTATAGCGATGCCCACGTATCGAGAGCTCCTGCAACAGGTCCGGTCCGAGATCTCGGAGATCGATGCGACTCACGCTCGCGACCGGATCGAGTCCGGCGAGCCCGTCGTCGTGGACGTCCGGGAGCAGGCGGAGTGGGACGAGGGTCACATCCCCGGCGCCGTTCACGTCCCGCGCGGTCATCTCGAGTCCCGGATCGAGCGGCTGGCCCCCGACCCGAGCCGTCCGGTCGTCATTTACTGCTCGGCCGGCAACCGTTCGGCCTTTGCCGCGAAGACGCTCTCGGAGCTCGGGTACGAGGACGTCGTCTCGCTCGCGGGCGGCTTCACCGACTGGAAGCGCAACGGGTTCCCCGTGCAGCTCCAGGCCGGGTTGGACGCTCCCCAACGCGCGCGCTACAGCCGCCACCTCCTGATCCCCGAGGTCGGTGAGGAAGGGCAGCTGAAGCTGCTCGACTCGAAGGTCTTGCTCATCGGCGCGGGCGGCCTCGGATCGCCCGCGTCGCTCTACCTCGCCGCGGCCGGCGTCGGCCGCATCGGGATCGTCGACGCGGACGTCGTGGACGAGTCGAACCTGCAGCGGCAGATCGTCCACTCGACCGAGTCCCTCGGTGAGCCCAAGGTCGATTCCGCAAGGCGCGCGATCGAAGCGCTCAATCCCGATGTCGACGTCGTCACCTACCAGGAGCGCCTCACCTCCGAGAACATCGAACGGATCCTGGCCGACGGCTGGGACGTGATCGTCGACGGCGCCGACAACTTCCCGACGCGCTACCTCGTCAACGACGCGTCGGTCTGGCACGACATTCCCGTCGTGCACGGGTCGATCTATCGCTTCGAAGGACAGGTGACCGTCTTCAAGCCACATCAAGGCCCCTGTTATCGGTGCCTCTTCCCCACGCCGCCGCCGCCGGAGCTCGCGCCCTCGTGCGCGGAGGGCGGCGTGCTCGGCGTGCTACCCGGCGTGATCGGCTCGCTGCAGGCAAGCGAGGCGCTCAAGCTCGCGCTCGGGATCGGCGAGCCGCTCGTCGGCCGGCTGCTCCTGTTCGACGCGCTCGCCGCCACCTTCGACGAGGTGAAGCTGCGGCGTGACCCGGACTGCCCGGTGTGCGGGGAGCATCCGACGATCACCGAATACGTGGACTACGTCCAGTTCTGCGCGGGCACGAGAGAGCCCGCATGACGAAGATCCGCATCCCACCGACGCTGCGCGAGCAGGCAGGTGGCGAGCGCGAGCTCGCCGCCGAAGGCGACACGGTTCGCGAGCTGCTCGAGGACCTGATGGGCCGGTTTCCGGCGCTGCGCACGCAGCTCGTCGAAGACGGCGACCTCGCACCGTTCGTCAACGTCTACGTCGAGGGCGAGGACGTGCGCACGCTCGACGGGCTCGAGACCGAGGTACGCCCAGGCTCGACGGTCATCCTGCTACCGGCGATGGCCGGTGGCTAATGCCGCCGAAAGTGCTGTTGCACTTTCGGCGGGTTTGGAATTAGATCCTCGCTTCGCGCGATGAAGTTGGGAACTGCAAAGAATGTACTCGAGCTCGTCGGCAACACCCCACTCGTCGAGCTGCGTCCAGTCGACGACGTTCAGATCTACGCGAAGCTCGAAGGCCAGAACCCCACCGGCTCGATCAAGGACCGCATCGCCAAGGCGATGATCGAGGCGGCCGAAGCTTCCGGCGAGCTCGAGCCGGGGCGCGAGCTGCTCGAGCCGACGAGCGGCAACACCGGCATCTCGCTTGCCCTCGTTGCCAAGCTGAAGGGATATCCCCTCACCTGTGTCATGCCCGAGAATGCAACCGACGAGCGGAAGCGGTTGCTACGCCTGTTCGGCGCCGACATCATCTTCTCGCCCGGCGACGAAGGGTCGAACGGTGCGGTGCGCTTCGCGCTCGAGCTCGCGGAGCGCGAGCCCCGTTACTTCATGCCCTTCCAGTACGCGAACGATGCGAACCCACGTGCGCACTACGAAGGCACGGGCGCCGAGATCGCCGAGGCGCTCGGCCGCGTCGACGTGCTCGTTGCAGGGCTCGGCACGGGTGGAACGCTGATGGGGACGGGCGAGCGCCTGCGTGAGTCGTTTCCCGACGTCGTCGTCGCCGCGGCGGAACCGCTACCGGGCGATCCAGTGATGGGATTGCGCTCGCTCGACGATGGCTACGTGCCGCCGATCCTCGACATCTCGAAGCTCGACCGCAAGGTCCTCGTCTCGAACGAGGAGTCCGTGCGCGAAGTGCGCCGGCTACTCGACGAGGAAGGGATCTTCGCGGGCGTCTCCGCAGGAGCGGTCGGCCATGTCGCGCGGAGCCTCGCGGCAGAGCTTGACGAAGGCGTCGTCGTCGCCATCTTCGCGGACGCCGGGTGGAAGTACCTCTCGGCGGACTTCTGGGAAGCAGAAAACGTTGAACAGGCAATGGAGCGAACCGTCTGGTGGTGATCCCGGACGAGGTGCGCGCGGCGCTCGCCGCGCACGCCGAACGCGAGGCGCCGAACGAGGCGTGCGGGCTCGTCCTGCTGCGAGACGGCCGCGCGGAGCGCTACGAGCCCGGTCGCAACGCCGCCTCGTCCCCTTATCGCTTCGAGCTCGAGTTCGACGACCCGGAGGTCTGGTTCGCCGAGGACGAAGGCTACGAGCTCGCAGTCTTCCACTCGCACATCTCCGCGCCTGCGCGTCCTTCGCGCACCGACGTCGAGAACATCGGCCTCTGGGAAGCTAAGCCCTACCTCGTGTATTCGATCCAGAAGGACGATCTGGCCGCCTTCCGGATCGAAGACGGCCAGATCGAAGAGATTCCGGTTACTTCGTAACGCGCGACTAGGTGACGGTGAGCTTGCCCTTCATGCCGGCCGCGGCGTGGCCGGGTATCGGGCATGTGTAGGCGAGCTTGCCTTTCTTGAGCGTCACGATGAACGTCCCCGTCTTCCCGCGCGCGATCAGCTTGCTCGTCTTGCCGGCGATCTTCATGTCGTGCGCAAGCTTGCCCTTGTTGACGAGCTTGAAGGTGACGACACCGTGCGGAACACTCGTCTTGGAGAGGACGAACTTGAACTCCTTCATCGTCACGGTGACGGTGGTCGCCGCCACAGCAGACGGTCGAGCCGCAACGGGAGCGGCTACGACGAGAGCCGCCAGCGCGACCCCGAGCGCAAGCGTGATGCGATTCATGAGGCTCCTTCCCCGGTCGAAGATTTCTGCGGGCAATCGTAGCCACGCGA
>CATPAS010000326.1 GCA_955652075.1 uncultured Gaiellaceae bacterium
AAGCTTCCCGCGCCGGCCATTGCTTCCGATCAAGCGTAAGAAAAGGAGCAGGCTCTGCTCCACAGGTACCTCACGGCCGCGCTCGTCGACCAGATAGAGGCGCTCGGCCGCCCGGTCGAGGATCACCCCCAGATCGGCGCCGACGGCGGGCACGAGCTGTTTCACCTGCCCGATCGCCTCACGCAGCAAGGCTGAGCCCGGATCGGACCGGTCCGTGGTGAAGCCGTGCGCGGAGACCGCTTCCACCCCGAGCGGCCCGAGCAGCAGGGGCAGCACGTACGACGCCGCCGAGAAGCCGTAGTCGACGACGATGCGGAAGCCGCGCTCGCGGATCGCTTCCACGTCGAGGCCGTCCAGCAGATCCTGCGCGTAGGACTCGCTGACGCGTGCGGGGTAGCTGATCGAGCCGATGTCGCTGAAGCTGGCACGGCGCAGCTCGCCGCGCATGAAGTTCTTCTCGATCTCCTTCTGCATGGCCGATGAGAGCTGGATGCCGGGCTGCTCGAAGAACTTGATCTGGACCACCTCGGGGTCGGACTGACCCGTGCCTACGTGGAAGCCCGCCTCGTAACCTTCGCTCTTGAGGAGATGGCGCGCGACCGCCGCCGGCAGGACGCGCAGGTCGGCGACGTCCAACCCGGAGGATGTGAGGCCCGTGATCATCGCCCGTTTGATCATTCGGCACGCGGGCGCGGACTCGCGGCTGGCGGCGACGCGCGCCCCGCGCTTGAGCGCCGTTCCCAGAGCGGCGGCGATGCGTACCGCAACCTCAGCCGTGAGGTCGACGTTGACAAGTCCCGCGACACCGTCCCTCCCGAAGAGCCGTGTCGACGCACGCGACTCCCAGATCACGCTCTCGTGGATCAGCGACCCCGACTCCACGTCCTTGTACGGGTAGATGCGTACGCCCGGCATGATCACGGTCTCCGAGCCGATCGTCACCTCATCCCCGATCGCTACGCCTTCGTGGATGCGGACATGTGAGCGGATGTCGCACGACCGGCCGAGGATGGCGCCCTCGATCAACGAGTTGCGGCCGATATGCGTCGACGCGTCGATGACCGACCGCGTCACGCGCGTGCGCTCCCGCAGTGTGACGCTGTTGGAGAGCACCGAGTGCGGCCCGAGGGTGGCACCGGGAGCGATGCGGCAGTAGTTGCCGACGTACGCCGGCCCCTCGATCTGCTCGAGATCGGCGACCTCGACGCCCTCACCGAGCCAGACGTTGCCGCGGATGCGAATTCCGGGGATGTTCAGGCGCACCTTCTCCTCGAGGGCGTCGAAGTTTGCCTGCCGAAACTGGTCGAGATTCCCGATGTCCTGCCAGTAGCCGTCCAGCACGTAGCCGTAGATCGGGCGCCCCATCTCCAGCAGGTAGGGAAAGAGCTCTTTCGAGAAGTCGTACGGACGATCGGCCGGCACGTGCTTCAGCACTTCGGGCTCCATCACGTAGATCCCCGTGTTGATCGTGTCGGAGAAGACCTGGCCCCAGGACGGCTTCTCGAGGAAGCGTTCGACCCGCCCCTCCTCGTCCGTGACCACGATTCCGAATTCGAGCGGGTTGTCGACGGATTTCAGCCCGATCGTCACGGCTGCGCCCTTTTCCTTGTGGAAGGCGACGAGCGCGCTGAGGTCCACGTCGCAAAGCGCGTCCCCCGAGATGACGAGGAAGGTCTCGTCGAGCTGCTTCGCGGTCAGGCGAACCGAGCCGGCCGTGCCGAGCGGCGACTCCTCCACCGAGTAACCGACCCGTATTCCCAGCGTTTCCCCTTCGCCGAAGTAGCTGCGAATCGCCTGGGGCAGGAAGGCGACCGTGACGATCACCTCGTTCATCCCGTGTTCGCGCAACAACTCGAGGATGTGCTCCATGCACGGCTTGCCGACGACGGGCACCATCGGTTTCGGCTGGTTCGACGTGAGCGGACGCAGGCGGTTGCCCTCTCCGCCCGCCATCACCACGGCTTTCATCGTCTTCCTTCCTTCCAGGCCCCGGCCGCGTACACCACGCCAGCAATCACCGCGAGGATGAGACCCGTCCAGAAGATCCAGTACGGCCATTCGGTCGAGCGGTGCGTGACGATCAGGCAACCGATCCCGAGGTACAGCAGCCACGTCGCCGCCTTGCCCAGGAAGTTCACGTTGAGCTCGTAGCCCGGCGGCGCGATCGCCTTGTAGCCCCCCAGCAGGAGGAGGTCACGTCCGAGGATCACGACCAGGCCCGGCCAGGGCATGTGGTCGCGAACGAACAGCAGGATCACAGCGGCGTCGATCATCAGCCGATCGGCGAGAGGGTCGAAGACGCGGCCGAAGTCCGATTCCACCTGCCAACGCCGCGCCAGGAAGCCGTCGATCTGGTCGGTGACGCCGGCAATCCCGAAGACGATGCCGGCCGGCCAGCTGTGGCCGCCGTCCGCGGCGAGCATCAGCGCGACGAAGACCGGGATCAGTGCCAGCCGCGCGATCGTGAGCGCATTCGGAAGCTGCTGCAAGGTCGCCGGAACGGCGCGGGTCGCCATGAGTGTGGAAAGGATACGCCCGTGGCCGAGACCCTCCGTCTGCCTGGCTTCGTGGATGCACACAGCCACGGGTTCCAACGCGCCCTTCGGGGCCGCTCGGGCGGCGCGGACTTCTGGACCTGGCGTGAGCTGATGCTCGCCGAGGCCGAGCGCCAGACACCCGAGCTGGTACGCCGAGAGTACGTGCGCGTTTACCGCGAACTGCGCGCCGCGGGCTACACCGCGGTCGGCGAGTTCCACTACCTCGGCTTCGACGAAGCACTCGCCGCAGTCGACGCCGCAGAAGAGGCGGGGATCCGCATCGTCGTCCTGCTCGCCGCGTACGGACGCGGAGGTCTACCGCGTTTCCGCCAGAACTCGGTGGCGGAGTACCTCCGGCAGGTGGAGGAGCTGCGCGACCGCGGGATTAGCGTCGCAGTCGCACCCCACTCCGTCCGTGCGTGTCCCGCGGACTGGCTCGCCGAGATCGGCCGCTACGCGGCTGAGGAGCAGCTGCCGCTGCACGTGCACGCAGACGAACAGCCGCGCGAGATCGAAGAGTGCCTCGCCGAGCACGGCATCCGGCCGATCGAGCTACTCGATCGCACCGGCTGCCTCAGCGAGCACACGACGGTGGTGCATGCGACGCACTCCGACGGCGCCGAGCTCGATCTGATTGCCCGTGCCGGTGCGCGTGTCTGCGCATGCCTGACGACGGAGGCGAACCTCGGCGACGGTTTCCTGCCGGTCGAGCGCGTGCGCACCCGCGGGATCGGGATCTGCATCGGCTCGGACTCCAACGTCCGCATCGATCCGCTTGAGGAGCTGCGCGAGCTGGAGGGGATCGCGCGGCGCCAGACCGGGCGTCGCAACGTCATCCCCACCGGGACACTGCTCTCGTTCGGCGCCGACGAGGGCGCCGGCTCGCTCGGCCTGGAGGAGTGGGATGACATACACGTCGACCTCGGCCACCCCGCCCTGCGGGGAGTCGAGGACGTCTTCGACGCACTCGTCGCCGGGTGCGATGCGAACGTCTTTCTAGAACTGTGACGTCCAGTAGGCGGTGCGCGTGATGTATGCGCGCTGTGCCGCACGCCCGTGCAGGCCGTAGGCGCCGTCGTAGCTCTCGTACCTGCCGCCGTGTCCCGCAGGCTCGATCTGCGTCCCCTCCCCCCACTCGTTGTACGACGTGATCGTGACCAGGTCCGCGCCGGCATTGAGCGCGGCGCGCCACATCGTGTCGTAGGTCGCTCCGAGAAGTCTGTCCTTGACGCGGATGTCGCCGGTTGCCGCCGACGCGTCGTACCCGGGACCAACAGACGGCGCGCACAGGATCCCCAGAGTTCGCGCCTGCTTACACAACCGGTCGAACTTCGCCGCGTCGTAAACGACGATGTCGTAGGTGTAGAAGCCGGCGAACCCCGCGCGCGCCGCAAACCCCACGAGGTTCGTCTGCCCGAAGAGCCGGAGGCCCATGGGCTGCCGTGTGACGCGGCTCCAGTCCTCCGCGGTGAAGTCCTTGGTGCGGTAGACGTAGATGTCGCGGATGCCGAGGCTGCGAAGGTAGACAAGGTCGGCCGCGATCGAGTCGATCGTTCGCCCCTCGTACGGCTCGAGCTGCACGGCGACCTCGAGGCCGCGTCGCTTCGCGGCACGCATGACGGCCGGGAGCCGCCGGTCCTCAGCCGACCCACGCCCCCACCATGAACTGACGACCTCGTCGACGCCCGAGTCCGCGATGTCCTTCATCTGTGCTCGAAGGATCAGTGGATCGCCGCTCGAGTAGACGCCCCGGAGCGGGAAGAACGCCGAGGCGATGTCAAAAGGCGGGGTGTGCCCGCCCTGGGCCCAGTGGACGTACTGGCCGTCGTGGCGGGCGTTGGAGTACCAGGGATAGAAGAAGATCGCGCTCCGAGCCGGAGCCTGGGCGGCAGCGGCGGATGCGGGCATGGCAAGGAGAAGGACCAGGGCCAGGAGGGGGCGCCGCATTCCTCATAGCTTCTCATTCCAGGCGGATCCCCAAGACGAGGCATACGGAAAGAACGGGGCCGCGCCGATGCCCCGGACATGGCTTCCTCTGGCTGGTTCGACCGCATTCGTGCCTGCTGGCGACGCGAGAGCGCTCAGACGATGGCCGAGTACGCAGTAGTGCTAGGCGTCATCGTCCCGGCAATCATCATCGCCTACGGCCTGTTTTCGAACGACATCGCTCGCCTCATCGACAGCGTCCGCTCCCTCCTCTAGAGACGCCTCTCCGCAATCGCGGGTTGGGCGGGGACTAGGGCGGATTGGCCACGGTCCGAACCGCAGACCGTGCCGCTACATCTCCGTCGGCAGTCGGGCGTGACGGAGGTCGACGCGGTCGCCGCGCATCGGGATCCCCTCTTCAAGCAGGAGCTCGCGCTGTTTCCTTCCCTTCGGGATCGTGCCGTCCGCACGGACGACCCGATGCCATGGGAGGTCGTCGTGAGTCGTCGCCAGTACTCGCCCGACGAGGCGAGGCGCGCGGGGGTCGATGTCGCCATAGGTGCGGACAAACCCAGCCGGGATCGCTCGCACCCGGCTGACGATCTGCGCCGTGCGCGGCTCGAGACTGTCCGCGTCCGGCTGACCGGGGCCGCGAGAACGCACCCGGTGATGACTCGTGCTCATCGTGAGGCGTACTTAACCAGAGAGGCTGCTCGCGGATCGGGTTCAGGGCGGTAGGCTCTACTCAATCGACAGGGAGGCTCAGATGGCGCTCGCACGGGTTGTTTCTTTCGACGGGGTCAGCAAGGACCGGATGAAGGAGATGGAACGCGAGATGAGCGAAGGTGACCCGCCAGAGGGATTCCCGCCGGCTGAGATTGTCGTGCTCCACGACCCTAAGGCCGAGACTTCGCTCGCGATCGTCATCTTCGAGACGGAGGACGACTACAAGCGCGGCGATGAGATTCTGAGCGCGATGCCTACCGGCGACACTCCGGGAAAGCGGACGTCGGTGAACAAGTACGACGTCGCTATGCGTATGAAGTCCTGACGACCGAGGTACTTCCGTGAGTCGGGGCGCCGAGATTTGAACTCGGGACCTCCCCCAGACACAGCCGGACTACCCCAACCATGCGGAACCCCGCACCGTTACGCCAAGTGACTACCTCTGGAAACCGCTCGGAGCGCTGGAGAAGGGTGACGACTGG
>CATPAS010000327.1 GCA_955652075.1 uncultured Gaiellaceae bacterium
CCCGGGCCGATGAAGTTCGCCAGCCCGAACAGGAACGCGCACGTGCGCAAGAACGGCTGGCTCCACACGAAGTGAAAGCCCTCCGCCAGCCGCGAGCGCAACGACGAGACGTGAGGCTCCCGGTTCTCCTGGAACGGCGTCCGCATCGCGAGGAGCGAGACGGTCGAGAACGCGTACGAGGCCGCGTCGACGACGAACGGGAGCGCGCGGGAGAGCCCGAAGAGCGCACCGCCGAGCGGCGGCCCCGCAAGTCGCACCGCCGCCTGCCTGCCGGTCTCGGCAGCTGCGGCCGCCGGCAGCTGGTGCGCCGGAACGACGGCACGCAGTGCGCCGGGTTGAGCCCCGAAGAACAGGGCGGAGCCGCTTCCCTCGACGAACGCAACGACCACGACCTCCCAGAAGGTGAGTCGATCGAGCAAGATCGTGGCGGCGAGGCTCCCGACCGCAAGCACGCGCACGCCGTCGGCTGCGATCATCAGCCGCCTGCGGCTCCAGCGGTCAGCCGCCAACCCGGCGGGCAGCGCAAAGAGCGCCCAGGGAAGAGTTCGCGCGAACGCGACGATGCCTGCTTTCGCCGGCGAGTGGGTGACCGCGAGCACGAGCAGTGGGTACGCGATCGACGTCGTCTGCGTGCCGGCGCTCGACAACAGCTGCCCGATCTGCAGCAGCATGAAGTCGCGGTTTCGACGGAGAGGAACCGCGGTCACGAAAGGCGCCGACCAGATTCGAACTGGTGTACGAGGCTTTGCAGGCCTCTGCCTAACCACTCGGCCACGGCGCCGTGCCGCGGGCCATGGTATCCCGGGTGTCTTACGGAACCCAGCGTTCGAGCGACGGCGTCAGCTGCAGCTCATGCGTCCACCCGCGCGAGCCTTGGCTGTGGAGGTACTCGACTGCCTTCGCGACCTCCTGCATCGACGCGGACTTCTCCGGCGGCTCCTCCTCGAGCCACTCCGCCGTCTTGTCGCTCTCGATCACCGCGTCGACGATGAGCAGCGCCGCGTGGACATTCTGCTCGCGCAGCTCCGCCGCTTGAGCCTGGACGAGCGCGCGGGTGGCGAACGCCGCCGCCGCCCAGGGCCCCCGGCCGGGGTTGCCGCGGCGCGCTGAACCGCCGGTCACCTGGATCAACGTGCCGGCGCCGCGCTCGGCGAGGACCCGCCCACCTGTGCGCAGGACGTTGAAGATGGCCGGCAGCAACTCGCCGATGTACGGCTCGAGCGCGTCGGGCGGGGCTTCGTGAATCGGCCCACCAAAGCTGGGGGTCGTCGTGATCGCATTCACGATCAGATCGACGTCCCCCACGTCACGAAAGACCCGTTCGACATCCTGCGGATTAGCGGCGTCGGCGATCACGCCGACCGCGGCCGGAACGTCCCCGACGAGAACGCGAATCGTCTTTTCGCTCCGTGCCACCCCGGCCACCCGCCAGCCGTCTGCCGCAAACTCGGTCGCCAGCACGCGTCCGAGGTTTCGCGCTCCGAAGACGAGGAGCGTCGGCACCCGAGCTCTACGCGGCGACCTTGGTGAACTGCGGAATGATCTGGTCGCCGTACGCTTTCAACGTCTCCTCCTGGCCATGGGTCATGAGGTAGACGTTGAACTGGTCGACGCCGATCGACTCGAGCTCCTTGAGCTTCTTCGTCGCGTCCGCGACATTGCCGAGCACGCAGAAGCGGTCGACGATCTCATCCGTGACGAACTCGCCGTGCGCCGCCCCGACGCGGGAGTGATCCTTGTAGTCGTAGAACTTGCGAGCCTTCACAAAGTCCGTTAGCTCGTGGGGGATCTCGGAGTCCTCGCCGTAGCGCTCGATCAGATCCATGACGTGGTTGGACACCATGGCCGGGAACCACCGCGACTGCTCGCGCGCGTCTGCGATGTCGTCGGAAATGTGACTCGGCGCGCCGACGATGCACTTGAGCTCGCTCGGGTCACGGCCTGCCTCCTCGGCGGCGCGACGTGCCGTCTCCATGATCCAATGGATGATTACCGGGTCCGCCAGCTGGATGATCACGCCGTCGGCGACCCGGCCCGCGACGGCGAGCGCCTTCGGCCCGTAGCCCGCAATCCACATCGGGATGTCGGGAAGCTGTTCACGCACCCACTTCAGCTCGAGCTCCTTCTCGTTCCAGTTGACCGACCGGCCGTTCATCAGCTCCTTGATCATCGCGCAGCGCTGCTCGAACTCGGCGACCTTCACGGGCTTCAGACCCACCACGCGGCGCGAAGAGTCGCCGCGGCCGATGCCCATCGCCATGCGGCCGTCGGAGATGTCCTGCATCGTCGCGTACCAGCTCGCGGTGATCGTCGCATCGCGGATGCCGGGATTCGTGACGAAGTGGCCCAGCTTGATCTTGCTCGTCTGCGCGGCCGCGAGCGGGAGCGTCGCGTACGACTCTTCCCACAGGATGTGCGAGTCGTAGGTCCAGGCGTACTCGAACCCGTGCTGCTCGGCGAGCTTCATCAGCTCGATCATCCGCTGATACGGCGGGTCCGGCAGAACGGTTACGCCGAAGCTGAGCATCGATCCTCCCGGGTCGCTGGCAGGGGAACGAGCATACCGCCGCGAAAACGAATCGAACAGTGACCTGGCCCTACGTCCTGTTCGCCTTTGCCGCCGGTGCCGCGCTGCCGGTTCAGTTCGGGATCAACGCGCAGCTTTCCAGCTGGTTGGACAGTCCGGTGCGGGCCGCGTTCGTGTCGTTCCTCACCGGCGCGATCATCCTCGCCGTGGCCGCCGCGCTCCTCTTCAAGCCGCTGCCGTCCGGGACGCGGCTCGGTCACGCACCGTGGTGGGTCTGGGTTGGCGGCGCCTTCGGCGCGTTCTACGTTGTCGCGTCGATTGTGGCCGCCCCGCGGCTCGGGGCCGCCACGGTCGTCGCCGTGATCGTCGCGGGCCAGTCGATTGCCTCCGTCGTCGTCGACCACTACGGCTGGGTCGGATTCGAGCCCAGGCACGTCAGCGCCGGACGTCTCGTCGGCATGGCGCTCGTCGGCGCCGGCGTGGCCCTGGTGCGCTTCTTCTAGACGCCGGCAGCTCATCGGAAACGGCTTGCCGGCCGATAGAGGTAGGGCCGCCCATGGAGCCGACCCTCACTCATCGAGGCGCTCGGATGCTCGCCTGGCTCGAGCGCGAGAGCCTGCCCGTCACCGTCTTCGGGCTGTTCGTGTGCGGGCTGATCGTGCGTCTGCCCGACCAGCTCCGTCAGGACGGCTGGCTTGCGCTCGTCAGCGGCCGTGTGGTGGCCGACTCCGGGCTCCCGAGCACGGACACGCTGACCGCCTGGACCGCGCACGTGCAATGGGTTGATCAGCAGTGGCTCGGCCAGCTCTTCCTCTACCGGATCGCGTCGGCCGGGAACCTTCGACTCGTGATGCTGGTGCACGTCGCTCTGCTCGCCGGCGCGATGGCCGCGGCCCTCGCCGCTGCACGGTGGCGTGGTGGTTCCGCACGCAGCGTCGGGCTCATCGCCGCGCCGGCGCTCGTCGTGATCCTGATGTCCGCGCAGATGCGCGCGCAGAGCCTGGCGTACCCGCTGTTCGTTGCCGCCGCCTGGCTCCTGATCGCCGATGCGCGAGCACCCTCACGTCGCGTCCTCCTCGTGCTTCCGATCCTCGTCCTCTGGGCGAACATCCACGGCTCGGTCGTGCTCGGTGCCGCCCTCACGACGGTGTGGGGCGTCCTCCTCGTCGTTCGTGCTGTCCGGCAGAGGGGCGGCTCGTCGACAGAGCTGCTGGTGCGCGGAGCGCTTCTCGCAGTTGGGTCGTGCCTCTGCATCTTCGCCTCACCGTATGGCTCCTCGCTCGTCCACTACTACGGCAGCACGGCCTTCAATTCGTCTTTCGCGCGGGTCGTAAGCGAGTGGCAGCACTCGTGGCCGTCGATCATGACGCTGCCCTTCTACGTGCTCGCGGCGGCAGGCGTCTGGTTGCTCGTGAGGAATCGACGCACCGTCACCACGTTCGAGCAGATCGCACTGCTCCTGCTGTTCCTTGCGGGAGTGGCTGCGCTGCGCAACATGGTCTGGTTCAGCTTCTTCGCGCTCATCGTCCTGCCGCTGCCGCTCGGGAAACGACTCGGAGAGGTCCGCGGCAATGAGTCGAAGACGGTGAAGACAGTTCTCGCCGCAGCGGCGATCGCCGCGGTGTCGGTCGCCGGCGCGGCCGCCGCCTCGCGACCCGACTCGTGGCTCACGAATTCTGTCTATCCCGCCGCGGCAGCAAACGCCGTCGGCGCCGCTGCCGCGACGGATCCGACCGCTCGCATCTATTCCGACGTGCGTTTTGCGGACTGGCTGCTGTGGACGAGACCGGAGCTTGCCGGGCGCATCGCCTACGACGCGCGCTTCGAGCTGCTGTCGAACGACGAGTTGGATCGGCTCTATCGGCTGCAGAACAGGTTGACGCCGCAGTGGCTGGCGGCCGTCTCCGACCACCAACTGGTCGTCCTCCCTCGCGGGCAAGGATCAGCGACCGCACGGGCACTGATGACAGAGGACGGGGCGCGCCGGATCTACGGCGACCGCTCTGTCGTCATCCTGCTTCGCCCGCGCTCCTAACTCGTTCGATCGTCTTCGAGGCGAGCTCGTCGAGCGCCTGCACGGCGAGCTCGAGGTGCTCCTCCCTCGTGTCCTCCAGTTTCGTGTGCGAAAGACCGCGCAGTGACTGGACGAACAACATCACCGTGGGAACGCCCGCGCGCGCGACCTCGGCCGCGTCGTGCAACGGACCGCTCGGCAGGCGATGCGAGTCGCTCGTGACCTCCCTGATCGATTCCTCGGCCAGCTCGATCAGTCCCTCGTCGAAAAGGATCGGCTCGATGTTCCAGATCCGTTCCCACTCGACCTCGATGTCCTCGTCGCGCGTGTATTGCTCCGACGCGCGCTTCGCCTCGTCGAGCATGCCGGCCAATTTCGCAGCGTCGAGATGACGCTGGTCGAGGAGACACTCTGCGGTCTCGACGACCGACGTGACGATGCCGGGCTTCGTCACCACGCCGCCCATCGTGCAGACCGCGCCCGCCCCCGTCCGCTTTGCGATCTCACGGATCTCGAGCTCCAGTCGCGCGGCGCCTGCGAGTGCGTCGCGTCGCTTGTCCATCGGCGTCGAACCGGCGTGCGCAGCCTGTCCGCGAAAGGTCACCTGGTGACGCTCGACGCCGAACGTCCCCAGCACGACGCCGAGAGGCAGATCCAGCGACTCGAGCACCGGCCCCTGCTCGATGTGGAGCTCGAGGTAGGCGGAGGCGCCGGCGAGCTCGCTGCGCGCGTCGAGCGCCGAGTCGAGGTCGACTCCGTGTTGGCGTAGCGCGTCGGGCAGCGCGATCCCGGCGGCGTCCTTGCGCGCCCGGAGCTCCTCCTGGTCTGCCATCGAGCCGGCAGCGGCGGACGAGCCGAAGAGCGAGCGGCCGAACCGGGCGCCTTCCTCGTCCGCCCAATTGACGAGGCGCACCGTGACCGGCGGCTTCCCCTCTTCGGCGATCCGGCGCAGCACCTCGACCCCGGCCACGACGTTCAGCGCGCCGTCGAGCCAGCCCCCGTTCGGCACGGAGTCGATGTGCCCCCCGATGAGGACCGCCCGGTCTGAGGCGCCACGCAGGGTGAACCACTGGTTGCCCGCTGCGTCGACGGTCTCCTCTGCCCCGGTCCCGGCCACCTTCCCGCGCAGCCACTCACGCGCTCGCTCCCAGGTCTCCGTCCACGCGACCCGCTGCGCACCGTTCTCGTCGCCGGTCGACTCCTGGAGCTCGCGAAGCTCGTCGACGGTACGGCGGGGCTGCAGCGGCACGCGGCGACTCTAACTTTCCCGGCTGGGAGTGTGGTAAGCATCGCTCGATGTCCGCGATCGCGGTCGAGCCTTCGAGAAGAGGGATCGTCGGTGCTCTGCCGCGCGCCGCGGCGCGCGCGCTGCTGCTCCCCCTCGGCCTCGCAGCGCTCTGGGGCCTCTGGGAGGGGTACCGCTGGCTCGGCATACGTGGGCACTGGACGTGGCCCTTCAAGGTGAACGACACGAACATGCCGCACCTCAGCAAGATCTGGCACGCGTTCGGACAGCCGTTGCAGCCGGACGGGCCGCCGCTGCGGCACTACCTCTGGCACTACGCGCTCTTCACCGGCAAGGAGGCGCTCGCCGGCTTTGCACTCGGTGCGGTGATCGGCTTCCTGCTCGCTGTCGTCCTCGCGCACTCAACTCTGCTGCGTCGCGGCCTCCTGCCGTACATCGTCGTGTCTCAAACCGTGCCGATTCTCGCGATCGCGCCGATGGTGGTACTCGGGCTGGGGACGAAAGGCGTCAACCCGTGGGTCGCGGTCGCAGTGATCGCCGCGTACCTGACGTTCTTCCCCGTGGCGATCAACACGCTTCGCGGGCTGCACTCGCCCGAGCCGCGCGCGCTCGAGCTGATGCGCTCGTACGCAGCAGGACGCTGGAAGATTCTCTGGCGCCTCCGCGTGCCTGCCTCGCTGCCCTATGTCTTCTCCGCGCTGAAGATCTCGGCGACGGCAAGCGTGATCGGCGCGATCATCGGCGAGACTCCTGCGTCCCTTCAGGGCGGGCTCGGCTACGCGATCGTGAACTTCAACCAGTACTACTCGACCCAGCCCGCGAATCTCTGGGCGACGATCATCGCCTGCGCGCTGCTCGGCATCACGTTCTTTCTCGCCGTTGTCCTCCTGGAGCGGCTCGTCCTCAAGCGCGCCCCGGAGCACGTCGCGTGAATGCAGTCTCGCTCAAAGGCGTCTCGAAGCAGTTCAACGCGGGCGTGACAGCGCTCGACGGGATCGACCTCGACGTCGAGCCCGGCGAGTTCGTCTCCCTGATCGGGCCATCCGGCTGCGGCAAGTCGACGCTGCTGCGGATCATCGGCGACCTGACGAAGCCGACCGCCGGGACGGTCCAGGTCAACGGCAAGCCCGCGGAACGCGCGCGACGAGACCACGAGTACGGGATCGTCTTCCAGGACGCCGTCCTCTACGACTGGCGAACGGTGGCGAAGAACATCTCGCTTCCACTCGAGCTCCTGCGCTGGAGCCGAACGCGCCGGAACGCCCGCGTCAAGGACATGATGGAGCTCGTCGAGCTCACCGGATTCGAGAGCCATCACCCCTGGCAGCTCTCCGGCGGGATGCAGCAGCGCGTCTCGATCGCACGCGCGCTCTCGTTCTCACCAACGTTGCTCCTGATGGACGAGCCGTTCGGCGCCCTCGACGAGATGACGCGCGAGCGGCTCAACTCGGAGCTGCTGCGGATCTGGCAGGAAACGAGCTCGACGGTCGTCTTCGTGACGCACTCGATTCCCGAGGCCGTGTTCCTCTCGACGCGGGTCGTCGTCATGTCGGCACGACCGGGACGCGTCGCCGGCCTCGTCGACGTCGACCTGCCGCAACCGCGCACCAGCGCGACGAGGGAAGAGCCGCGCTTCTTCGAGCTCGTCACGCGAGTGCGCGAGCAGCTGGCGGCGGCGGGTGCGCCGCTCGGCGAGACGCAGGAGCCGGCGCTGGTGGAAGAGCCGCTGTGAGCACGATCGTCCAACCGGTTCCACGAAGTGTCGGCCGGCAGATCGGCCGGACGGCACTCGACTGGATCCCGGCGGTGGCCGTCTTCGCGATCGGCATCGGCGCCTGGCAGGGCATCGTTGTGGCATTTCACATCCAGGAGTTCCTCCTCCCGAAGCCAACCGCGATCGGCCATGCCTTCTGGACGCAGAAGAGCGTGCTCTGGAGCCAGGGCATCTACACGTTCAAGGAGGCGCTCGGCGGTTATGCGCTGGGGTCGGGCCTCGGAATCCTCGTCGCACTGCTCTTCGCCGCCTGGCGGCCGCTCGCCGGCGCCTTCATGCCCTACGCGGTCGCCGCCAACGCGATTCCGATCATCGCGTTCGCTCCGATCATGAACAACTGGTTTGGACTGCTGAATCCGTTCTCGAAGATGGCGATCGCCGGTGTGCTCTGCTTCTTCCCGGTAATGATCAACACGCTCCGCGGGCTGACCTCCGTCCATCCGTCGTCGATCGAGCTGATGCAGTCCTATGCGGCAGGACGACTGTCTGTGTTTCGGCGCGTCCGGATTCCAAATGCGCTCCCGCACATCTTCACGGGACTGAAGGTCGCAACGGTTCTCTCGATGATCGGCGCGATCGTCGGCGAGTACTTCGGCGGGCCGATCGAGGCACTCGGCGTGAAGATCCTGAACGATTCGTCGTACGGCAACTTCACGGACGCGTGGGCCGGGATCGTGATGGCCAGCCTGCTCGGGATCGTGTTCTACGCCGTGGTTGCCCTGGCGGAGAGGCTGACGACGAGCTGGCACCCCTCCGCGCGGGCCTTCCATACGGAATAGGTTCAGGAGAGAATGGCGGAACGTCGGACTAGAGGAGGAAACGGATGAAGCACAGATGGGTCGTGGGCATCGCAGTGCTCGCGTGTCTGGTGGTGGCGGCAGGGGCAGCCGCCCGGACCCAGCTCGGGACGAGCACGAAAGCGACCAAGGTGACCCTGCAGCTCAAATGGGTCACGCAGGCGCAGTTCGCGGGTTACTACGCCGCCAAGGCAAAGGGGTACTACTCGCAGGCCGGGCTCGACGTCAGCCTCAAGGTCGGCGGCCCGACCATCACTCCCGAGCAGGTCGTGCTCGGAAAGCAGGCTGAGTTCGGCATCGACTGGGTGCCGAGCATGCTCTCCTTCCGTGACGGCGGCAAGAAGATCATGAACATCGCGCAGGTGTTCTCGCGGAGCGGCATGACCGAGCTCACCTGGAAGGACAGCGGCATCACGACGATTGGGAAGATGCGTGGCAAGAAGGTTGGCGTCTGGTGCTGCGGGAACGAGCCTGAGCTCTACGCCGCACTGACGAAGAACGGAATCGACCCGAAGAACAAGAACGACGTCAACATCATCAACCAGCCGTTCAACATGGATCTGTTCCTCAGCCGCGAAGTCGATGCAGCCGCGGCGATGACGTATAACGAGCTCGCACAGGTTCTGGAGACGAAGAACCCGAAGACCGGCAAGCTCTACCAGCTCTCCGACCTGAACGTCATCAAGATGGAGAATGCTTCAAAGGGGGCGGGCACGTCGATGCTCGAGGACGAAATCTTCGTGCGCGACGAATGGATCAAGGACAAGAAGAACCAGGCAACCGCGAAGAAGTTCCTCGCGGCATCGTTCAAGGGTTGGATCTACTGCCGTGACCACGCGAGCGACTGCGTCAAGATCGTTCTCAAGAACGGTCCGGCGCTACCGGGCGGCCATCAGAAGTGGATGATGAACGAGATCAACGCGTTGATCTGGCCGAACAAGCTCGGGATCGGAATCACGGACCCGACGGCGTTCAACCGGACGGCGGCGATCGCGCGGCAGTTCGGGATCATCAAGAACGCCCCGTCCGGTGCCTACCGCACTGATCTGGCCAAGGCGGCCGTCGCGCAACTGAAGGCTCAGGGCGTCGACGTGTTCGGCAAGAAATGGAAGAAGGCCAAGGTCAAGATCACTGAGGGCGGAAAGTAAGAAACGAGGCCGAGAGAGGAGATCCGACGATGTCGATACTCATCAAAGGCGGCCGAATCATCACGGCCGCGGACGACTACGCCGGCGACATCTACGTCGAAGGCGAGCGGATCTCACTGATCGGCGAATCACTCGATCTCCAGGCCGAGCGAGTGATCGATGCAGCCGGGAAGTACGTGCTTCCCGGCTGCGTCGACCCCCACACGCACCTCGACATGCCGTTCGGCGGGACGACGACGATCGACGACGTCGAGTCCGGACAGACCGCCGCGGCGTTCGGCGGGACGACGTGCCACGTCGACTTCATCATCCAGCCGCACGGCTCGACGTTCGCCGACGCGATCGACGATTGGCGCAGCAAGGCGAACGGCAAGCAGGTGATCGACATGGGCTACCACATGGCGGTCACGGATCTGCGCGAGGGCGGCACGCTCGAAGAGCTCGCGTCGCTGCCCGACCAGGGGATCACGTCCTACAAGCTCTTCATGGCGTACAAGGGTGCGCTCATGGTCGACGACGAGACGCTCTTCAAGACCATGGAGGTCGCGGCGGAGACCGGCGCGCTCGTGATGGTGCACGCCGAGAACGGCGACGCGATCGACGTGCTCGTGAAGAAGGCGCTGGCAGAGGGGCACACCGAGCCGCACTGGCATGCGCTCACGCGGCCTCCTGAGACCGAAGGCGAGGCGACCAACCGGGCAATCCAGCTCGCGCGAGTGGCCGGCGCTCCGCTCTATGTCGTGCATGTGTCGTGCAAGGAATCCGTCGAGCCGATTCAGATCGCACGCGAGAAGGGCTGGGACGTGTGGGGCGAGACCTGCACCCAGTACTTCTTCGTCGACTACACGTTCCTCGAGCGCCCGAACTTCGAGGGCGCGAAGTACGTCTACACGCCGCCGCCGCGGGCGAAGGAGAACCAGGACGTCCTCTGGAACGCGGTCCGCACCGACACGTTGTCGGCGATCTCGACCGACCACTGTGCCTTCTTGTGGGACGGCCAGAAGACCATGGGCAGAGACGACTTCTCGAAGATCCCCAATGGTGGGCCGGGTTTGGAGAACCGTCTGCAGATGATCCACGAGTTCGGCGCGCGCGCGGGACGGATCTCCCTGAACCGGATGGTCGAGCTGCTCGCGACGAATCCCGCGAAGCTGTTCGGCCTCTATCCGCGCAAAGGGACGATCGCGGTCGGCTCCGATGCGGACATCGTCGTGTTCGATCCGGAGAAGAAGGTCACCATCTCCGCGAAGACGCAGCACTCGAAGACCGACTACAACCTCTACGAGGGGACCGAGGTCACGGGCACGCCGGAGGTCGTGTTGCTGCGGGGTCAGATCCTCGTCGAGGGCGACGAGCTCGTCGCCGAGCCAGGTGTCGGGCAGTTCGTCCGGCGGGCGAAGTTCGGAGAAGAGCTGAGGCCCGCGGCTATCGCGGCTGCTTAGACCGAGTAGGCGTTGGCCTGGGCGCCGCCAACCGCGACCAGCGCGCCGGCAAGCACGCACAGAGGCGGTCCGAAGCTCTTGACGGGTCCTCCATCCTCCCTGTGCGGGAGCGAACGACCGTCTCCCGCAATGCCGATCAAGCTAGGCACTCGAGGCGGCCGGTCAAGCCGCCGTCCGTCAAGCCGCGTCGCTCCTGGACACGACGGGGACTGTCCCCAACATGTCTCGCGCGGGCAGGTGCCGGGCATGCCTGGTTCCGACGGGATGCGTGTGCCGAAAGTGTGACTCTTCTTCCACAACCGGCTCTCTCTGGCGTGGCTGTTCGCCTTTGACCGCGTACCTTCGAACGCGGCACGCCGCGGTCCAAAACCGAGAACGGACAGGTCGCGGCGCTAACGCGTCTGCGGGAACCCGAGATCGACCTTCGACGTCGCCGGGTCGGGCCACCGCGATGTGACGACCTTGCCGCGGGTGTAGAAGTTGATCCCTTCCGGCCCGTAGATGTGCGTGTCGCCGAAGAGGGAGTTCTTCCACCCGCCGAACGAGTAGTACGCGACC
>CATPAS010000328.1 GCA_955652075.1 uncultured Gaiellaceae bacterium
AGCATGAGCAGGACACTGATGCCGAGAGCGATCAAGCCGAACGGCCAGTGACCGAACGCGAACAGCACAACGGCAAGCGTCAGCGCAACACCGGCGAGGACGAGCACGAGAGTCGTCGGCGTGATGCCGTAGTAACGCGGCTCGGTCCGCACGTACTCCATGGGCACCAGCTCTGGCTCGTCGCGCGGCAGCTCTGTCCCCCCCGTCTCGACGGCAGCGGGCTGGCCGCATTGAGGGCAGAAGCGACTCGTCTTCGACAGCTTGGCGCCGCAGTTCGCGCAGCTAGCCATGGGGCGCTTGGTCTGCCGCGGCGCGGACAGGCGGCTGTGCCGCCGCGCGTAGGTCGAGCGCTCGCAAGGGCTCTGCAGCGCGATGCCTCAGCGGGCCGACGAGCTCGCGATAGTCGTCGTCGGAGACCTTGCCAGTGCGGTGGTCGAACTCGAGCTCCTTCAACGCGGCGAGCGCGCGGTCGCGTTCCTCGGCGAGCCCGAGGCGGCGCTGCTCCAGCTCATCCGGCGCGATCAGCCGGTCGTCCCTGGTGGCCGGCTCGCGCAGGAAGGGCAGGGCGACCAGCACGACGGACACGGCTACGAGCAGTACGCCGACGATGAGCGCGAACGTCATATCCGCACTGCCGCGTCGGCGTAGCGCGCGGCCAAGCGTCGCTCTTCCCTCGCATCGGGCCAGAGCGCGATCAGCGAGCCGCCGACGAACACCAGCCCCGCCAGCCAGAGCAGGTTCACGAGCGGCTTCTGCAGCGCCTTCAGGTCGATGCTCCCGTCCGTGTTCACCTGGTCGGCGATCATGAAGAGATCGCCGCCGGTGAGCCAGTCATGGCGGATCGAGACCTCGTTGGAGACCTGATCTTCGGCGAAGTACTGGTTCTTGCCGGGCGTGTAGCGGCCGAGATAGTCGTTCCCGCGATAGACGTCGACGAGCCCGCGGATCGCGCGATGGTTCGACTCCATCGTCGTCTGGTAGCCGCGGAAGACCAATCGATCTCCAGCGACGCTCATCGACTGGCCCGGCTTCAGGCGCGACTCGCGCACGGTCTGATACGCGCTCGCGCCCGTGACGCCGATCGCCAGAAGCACGATGGAGGCATGCACGACGTAGCCCCCGTACCGGCGGCGGTTGCGTGCGATGAGCGACGAGAACGCTCCCGCCCAGCCGACGCCGCCGAGTGCCTTGCGCGCGGCGGTGCCGCGGGCGAACTCGAGCGCGATCGACGCGAGCACGAAGACCGAGAACGTGTACGCGATCACGCCGATCCGCGACGAGCCCGCGCCGGCGGCAAGCAGTGCGATGCCGGCGACGAGTGCAGCGCCGAGTGGCCAAAGGAAGGTGCGTCCCAACGCGCGCAACGATGCGCGTCGCCAGGCGACGAGCGGCCCGATGCCCATCAGCAACAGCAGCGGCAAGCCGAACACGTGCAAGAAGAAGTTGTAGTAGGGCTTGCTCACCGTCGCGGCCTGCCCGGTGACGGCTTCCGACAGGATCGGGTAGACGACACCCCAGAGAATCGTCAGCGCGAGCGCAACAAGCAGGAGGTTGTTGTAGAGGAACGTCGCCTCACGTGAAACGAGCGACTCGAGGCGCGTCTTCGCGCGCAGCAGCGGCAACCTCGCGTACACGAGCGACAGCGAGCCGGCGGTGATCAGGCAGATGAAGCCGAGAAACCACGGCCCGATCGAGCTCTGCGTGAAGGAGTGGATCGACTGGATGATCCCGCTGCGCGTGAGGAACGTGCCGAACAGCGAGAGGCCGAAAGCGAGCACGACGAGCAGGACGTTCCAGATCTTCAGCATGCCGCGCTTCTCCTGGATCATCACCGAGTGGAGGAACGCCGTCGCGGCGAGCCACGGCATCAGCGCCGCGTTCTCGACCGGATCCCACGCATAGAAACCGCCCCACCCGATCTCGACGTAGGCCCAGTGGGCGCCGAGGAGCTGGCCGACCCCGAGAAATGCCCAGGCGGCGAGCGTCCAGCGCCGCGTGGAGACGATCCAGCGCTCGTCGGTGCGGCGAGCGAGCAACGCGCCCATCGCGAACGCGAACGGCACCGTCAACCCGACGTAGCCGAGGTACAGCATCGGCGGATGAATCGCCATGTACGGGTTCTGAAGGCTCGGGTTGAGCCCGGCGCCGTCGGCCAAAGCAGCCTGCGTCGCGAACGGACTGGCGACGAACACGAGCAAGAACGCGATGAAGGTTCCCACGAGGGCCAGGGTCGGCACGACCCAGGCGAGCACCTCGCGCCCTGCCCGCCGCCCCGTCAGCACGGCGGCGACCGAATAGCCGGAGAGCACGAGCAGCCAGAGCAGCAGCGAGCCTTCCTGGCCGCCCCAGAACGCCGTCAGCGTGTAGCCGAGCGGGAGCTCGCGGCTGGTGTGGTCGGCGACGTACTGGAACGAGAAGTCGTGTCGCGCGAGCGCTGCGAGGAGTACTGCCGCAGCGACGACCGTGGCGACGAACGATCCGAGCAATGCGTTCTGCGCAGACTCGGCGAGTCGTCGCCGTCCTCTCCACGCGGCAAGGGAGCCGCCGACGAGCGCAAAGAGGAGCAACAGGAACGCCGTGACGAGAGCCGCACGCCCTAGATCAGCCATTGGGGCACACTTACCTCTTTGGCGAGTATTTCGACGGGCACTTCGTGACGAGCGTGTCCGGAACCGCGACGAAGACGCCGTTGTGCAGCCGACCGTCCACGACGACGTCGCGGCCGGTCTTGAAGAGATCCGGGACGGAGCCCTTGTAGACGACAGGGACGGTAGTCGTGCCCTTGACGTCGCGAAGCTGGAACCGGAGCCCAGCGGCATGCGCGTCGCCGGCCGGCGCGCCGATGACCTGGCCCATCAGCGAGACACGACCTTGATGGCCGTGGAGCTGGCTCGGCCGGAGTGAAGGCGTGCCGCCACCGGCGATGGACGTATAGAGCAAGAAGACCGCGAGGACGGCCGCGACGGAGAGCGCGACGATCAGCCGCACCGGGCTGCGCGTGCCGGGCACGAGGCCCAGTCTACTCCCCGGTTTCGCCCGCCAGGCCGCCTAGTCGTGCAGCGGGGCGGGGCGGCGCCCAGGGATCCGGTAGCCGTGGTCGTGGCACAGCGAGCCCGGCGCATCCTCGGTCAGCGCGTCGCAGTAGCCCTTCCCGTAGGCGGCCCGCATGAAGGCCGCCACGACATCGAGATTCCACTCGGTGATCTCCCCGGCTTCGCGCCAGAGGTCGGTGAGCCGGAGATCGATGTCGAGCTCCAGGAGATCGATGCGTGTCGGCTTTTTGACCATGCCACGAGGGTAGAAAGGGGATCGGACGACATCCCGCAGGGACGAGTACCCTCGGGATCGTGGCCCAGCTCCAGTACGGCCCGGCCCGCGTGCCGTCACGGGAAAGCCCCGAGCAGGCGATCGCGCTTCTGCAGGAACGCGGCTATACCGCCTGCGAGATCGACTTCGAGGGGAAGTTCTGGATGGACTATCCATGGGCCGAGAGGTTCGGCGAGCTCGC
>CATPAS010000329.1 GCA_955652075.1 uncultured Gaiellaceae bacterium
TGTGCAGATCGCCGGGCATGGATCCGGCAGCGCAGACGACGACGTCGGTGGGCCGCGCGGCGTCATTGACCGCGCCGATCACCTCGCTTTGAGCGGGCAACGGCTTGTGCCCCAGGTTGTACAGGCGGCTCACCTCCTCGTCCCACTCCCTGTTCAGCCGGGCAGACAGCTGGCTGTACTCCGCGTCGACCTGATGACCGGCGAGCGCAGCCGCAAGCTGCTCGAGCGTGACGCGCGCGTCGGCGACGAGCGCGACTCCGTCGAGCTTCGCCGCGTCGAAGTCGGCAACGTTCACGTTGACGTAACGCACGTCCGGATTGCGGAATGCGGTCCTGGAGGCCGTCGTGAAGTCGGACCAGCGCGTGCCGATTCCGATCACGACGTCCGCGTCGGCAGCGATCCGGTTCGCCGCGAACGTGCCGGTCGCGCCGACGGCTCCGAGCGAGGCGGGATGGTCATACGGAAGCGAGCCTTTCCCCGCCTGCGTCTCGGCGACCGGGATTCCGGTCTGTTCGACGAATGCACGCAGCGCACCGGTCGCCTCCGAGTAGATGACGCCGCCGCCCGCGACGATCAAGGGGCGCTTTGCGCTCCGAATGAGCGCGACCACTTCGGCCAGTAGACCCGAGTCGGGCTCGGGACGCGTCACGTGCCAGACGCGGCGCGTGAGAAACTCCTCCGGATAGTCGTACGCCTCGGCCTGCACGTCCTGCGGAAAGGCAAGCGTCACCGCTCCGGTCTCCGCCTGGTTCACGAGCACGCGCATCGCCGCAGGCCCGGCCGCGATCAACTGCTCGGGCCGCTCGATCCGATCGAAGTACCGAGACACGGGCTGCAGCGAATCGTTGACGGAGACGTCGCCCCGGGAAGGCACCTCGAGTTGCTGCAAAACCGGGTCCGGCCGCCTCGAGGCGAAGACGTCGCCGGGCAGCAGCAGCACCGGCAGACGATTCACGGTGGCGAGCGCAGCACCGGTCACGAGGTTCGTCGCCCCGGGCCCGATCGAGGTCGTGCACGCCAGCGTCGCGAGCCGGTTCTTCATCCGCGCGAAGCCGACCGCCGTGTGCACCATCGCCTGCTCGTTCCTGGCCTGGTAATAGGTGAGCAGATCGGGGTGCTGGTAGAGCGCCTGACCGATCCCGGCGACGTTGCCATGGCCGAAGATGCCGAAGCACCCCTCGAAGAAACGCTGCTCGACCCCGTCGCGCTCCACGTGTTGCCCAGCGAGAAAACGGACGAGAGCCTGAGCGGCCGTTATTCGAGGCATAGGACAACTCTCTCAAAAAAGGTACGGTCGCCCCAGTCGTTCGAAAGGAGCTTCCATGGCCGTCACGGTCCGTACTCTCGACAACTTCATCGGCGGCGAGTGGGTCGCCTCGACCGGCGAGAGCGTCCGCGCCGTCGTCTCCCCCGTCACCGGCGAGACGCTGGCCGAAGCGCCCGATGCGAGTGCCGAGGACGTCGGCCGCGCGGTCGCAGCGGCCCGAGCGGCGCAGCCGAAGTGGGCCGCGCTGTCAGCCTGGGAACGCGCGAAGATTTGCCACGCGATCGCCGACCTGATCGACGAGCGTCGCGCGGACTTCGCGCACGAGCTCTCGCTCGAGCAGGGAAAGCCGTACGCCGCCGAGGCGCTCGGGGACATCGACGAGACCGCGGAGAACTTCCGCATCGCCGCCGAGGACGTGAAGCGGATGGAGACCGCGATCATCCCGTCACAGGATCCGAACAAGCGGATCCTCACCTTTCGCAAGCCGAACGGCGTCTACGCGGGCATCACCCCGTGGAACTTCCCCACGCTCATCCCCGTCGAGCTGATCGCGCCCGGGATCGCCGTCGGCAACACGGTCGTGATGAAGCCCTCGGAGTGGACGCCGATTGCGATGGCGAACTTCATGCAGATCATGGCGGACGCCGGCTTGCCGGACGGCGTCGTCAACGTGGTCTACGGCGGCGGTGACGTTGGCGAGCGCCTCGTCACGCATCCGGACGTCGACTGCGTCGGTTTCGTCGGGTCGCATCCGACCGCCGAGAAAATCGTCCGTGCGGCGGGTCTCAAGCGTTCGCTGATCGAGGCGAGCGGCAACGGGCCCGTCGTCGTCTGCGAGGACGCCGACCTCGAGCGCGCCGCCCAGGGCGCCGTCTTCGGCGGCTTCTTCTGCGCAGGCCAGGTTTGCTGCGCCACGGAGCGCGTCCTCGTGCACGAGGGCGTCCACGACTCCTTCCTCGACGAGGTGCTGAGAGCGGCGGCGGCCTGGCGGCTCGGCGATCCGTTCGACGACTCGACCCTCGTCGGCCCGATGAACAACGAGCCGACCGCCGCGAAGATGGACCGTCATCTGGAAGACGCTGTGGACAAGGGCGCGAACATCGTCCTCGGTGGCTCGCGCGCGGGCGACCGCCCCACGCGTCTCTACTACGAGCCGACGGTCGTCACCGACGTCGGCGTCGACACGCTCATCAACCAGCAGGAGACGTTCGGCCCGATCGTGCCGCTGATCCGCGTCCGGTCGGACGAGGAGGCGCTCGCGGTCGCGAACGACTCGCACCTCGGGCTTCAGGCGGCGGTCTATACGTCGAGCCTGAAACGCGCGTTCCAGTACGTCGACAACCTGCGCGTCGGCAACGTCGTCGTAAACGACTCCACCGACTACTGGGAAGCGCACGAGCCCTTTGGAGGCGCGTCCGGCACGCAAAGCGGCTGGGGCCGGATCGGCGGGCGGTACACGATGCTGGACATGAGCGACCTGCGGACCGTGGTGCTCGACGTCGGGGGCCTCGACTAAGGCCGTCTGGTCGAATGGCTAGGCGACTCGCAGTCGGCGTAGTCGGGCTCGGCAGGATCGGCGCCTTCCACGTCCAGACGCTCGTCGGACTGGACGGAGTCTCGGTGACGGTCACCGACGCCGACTCGGAGCGCACACGGCGGTTCGCGAAGGAGCTCGGGGTGGACGCCGCCGACACGCCCGAGGCGCTCGTCGAGGCGGGAGTCGATGCGCTCGTGATTGCAGCCTCCACGCCGAGTCACGCCCCGCTGCTCGAGTTGGCCGCGGCGTCAGAGGTGGCGGCGTTCTGCGAGAAGCCGGTCGCGCTCGACCTCCCGACCATCGACCGTGTGCGTGAAGCGGTCGACCGAGCCGGCATCGTTGTCCAGGTCGGTTTCCAGCGACGCTTCGATGCGGGCTACCGAGCGGCGCGCGAAGCCGTTGCGGCCGGCAGCGTCGGGAGGATCCTCGTCATGCGTGCCGCGACGCACGACCCGCTTCCGCCTCCCGCGGAGTACATCGCCGCCTCCGGCGGCATCTTCCGCGATCTCCACATCCACGACTTCGACGCGATCCGGTTCGTGAGCGGCGAAGAGATCACGGAGGTCTACGCGGACGGCGCCGCCCTCGACGCTTCGTGGGCGGGGGAGGTCGACGACGTCGACGTTGCGGCAGCCATCTTGCACCTGTCGGGCGGGGGCCTCGTGATCGTCTCCGGAACGCGTCGCGATCCACTGGGCTACGACGTGCGGCTCGAGGTGTTCGGTACCGGCGACAGCATCGTGGTCGGTCATGACGCGCGCAGCCCGATCCGCTCGGTCGAGCCGGGCGCCGGCAGGCCGCCGGAGTCGGCGTATCGAGACTTCTGGGATCGGTTCGCGCCTGCGTACCGGAATGAGCTGGCCGCGTTCGTCGAGACCGTCCGCACCGGCGCACCGAGCCCTTGCCCGCTGGAAGAGGCCCGGGCAGCCCTTACGGTCGCCCTTGCCGCCGAACGGTCGCGGGCCGAGGGCCGTCCCGTCTCGATCGAGGAGATTGGACTAGCGCCGGCACCCCCAGACAGTTGAGAATCGCCTCAGCCGAGCTCGAGCACGAGCTCGAGCAATCAAGGTCGAGGTCTAGTGAGCGACTAGGTGACGCTGGATTCTGCAGCGTCGGCGGTGAGTGCCAGCGTCGCCGCGGCCGCGGGAGCCGGGCGGCCAAAGTGGAAGCCCTGTGCCCCATGGCAGCCGAGGTTCTGAACGATCCCCTGCTGGGCATCGCGCTCGATCCCCTCCGCCACGAGCTGAAGCCCGAGAGCCCTTCCCAGGCCTACGATTCCTTCGAGCAGCGCGAGATCGTCCGCGCCCGTGTCGATCTTGGCCGTAAAGCTCCGGTCGATCTTCACGATGTCGACCGGCAGACGCTGGAGATAGGCAAGCGACGCATAGCCCGTGCCGAAGTCGTCGAGGGCGAGCTTGACACCTCGTTCCTTGAGCAGGGCGAGCTGCTGCTCGGCTCGCCGGCCGCAGCAGCGTTCGCGGCGGGCAAAGCGTCGACGATCAAGGTCGCCGTCGTCACGCACGGTGACACCGGATCCTTCTGGTCGGTCTTCAAGAAAGGCGTCGATCAAGCCCAGAAGGATCTGAAATCGCGCGGGGTCAGCGTGACGCAGGTGTACGCGAACAACGACGTGCCGAA
>CATPAS010000330.1 GCA_955652075.1 uncultured Gaiellaceae bacterium
CGCTCTCAGTTCCGACCCCGGTTGGTGAGCCGGAGGCATTCGCCCGTCGCTTGAACTTGAAGCGGTTTTCGGTGCCCGCGCGCAAGCGCGCGATGTTCGCGCGGTGCAGCACCAGGACCGCGGCCGCAGCGCCGGCGGCGAAGGCAATCACCGGCCAGGGCTCGTCCAGCAGGACGGCTGCGATCGGCAGCGAGAGTGCTGCGACGATCGAGGCGAGAGAGGCGTAGCGGAAGACGAGGAAGACAGCGATCCAAAGGCCCGCGCCCACGGCGCCGACTACCGGCGCAACTCCGAGGAACGCACCGCCGCACGTCGCCACCACCTTGCCGCCGCGCTGCCAGCGCAGGAACAACGGGCGCCAGTGCCCGAGCATCGCGGCCGCTCCCGCAAGCACGCCGGCCAGATGCGACACCATGAGCGTCGCGACTAGGGCAGGCGCGAATCCCTTCAACGTGTCGAGCAGGACGACAGGCAAGCCGAGACGCCAGCCGTAGACGCGCCAGACGTTCGTGCCGCCGATGTTGCCGCTGCCCTGCCGGCGGATGTCGTCGTGCTTGACGAGGAGCGGGAGCCAGTAGCCCCACGGCATCGAGCCGAGCACGTAGCCGGCGGCGACAAGGAGCGCGGTTTTCATCCGGCTTTACTTCTGGATCTGGTACTTCGATACCCAGTCGTTGACGGTCGACCAGTCGAGGTTGCCGAAGAACGCGTCGATATATGACGCGCGGTCGGTCTGGTAGTCGAGGAAGTACGCGTGCTCGTAGACGTCGAGTGCGATCAGAGGCGTGGCGTTCCAGATCGGATACGTGTTCTGCGCGTCGCCCAGGTAGTTGAAGAGGCGGGCCTCGTCCCAGTCGTACGCCGTCCAGGCCCAGCCGCGGCCGGCCATCCCGGTGGCCTTCAAATCGGTGCGCCAGTTCTGAACCGAGCCGAAGTCGCGTTCGATCAGATCGCCGATCGCGCCCGTCGGGTCACCTCCGCCACCCCCAAGATGCTCGAAGTAGATTTCGTGGTTCTTGATGCCGCCGATCGCGAAGGTGAGGTCGACCTTGAGCGCGCGGAGATCGGAGTACACCTGATTCGCGCTCGCGGCATCGACGGCGTCGAGCCTCGCGAGGATCTCGTTCCGCTTGTTCACGTAGCCCTGGTAGAGCTTGTAGTGGGCCTCGATCGTGGCCCGCGAAATGCCGTCGAGCTCGTACAGCTCGGGCTTCAGCTCCCGGGCGGTGATCTCCTCGAACCTGAACGCAAGCGACGTCATCCTCTCCCTTTCCTCGACTAGGCCGGCGCGCGGAGCATATCCTCGCTCCAGATCCGCAAGGATCCCTAGACCACGCAAGAAAACCACAGAAGGAGCCGACGATGCCCTACGAGGTCCCGCCTCTCCCCTACGACTACAACGCGCTCGAGCCGCACATCGACGAGCAGACGATGCGCCTCCACCACGACAAGCACCACCAGGCCTACGTCGACAACGCCAACAAGGCGCTCGCGGGCACAGAGTGGGAGGACCGGCCGATCGAGTCCGTGCTCGGGAACCTGGAGATCCTGCCGGAGGAAATTCGCACCGCCGTTCGCAACAACGCCGGCGGCCATGCCAATCACACGCTCTTCTGGGAGATCATGAGCCCTGACGGTGGCGGCGAGCCGAGCGGATCACTTGCCGCCGCGATCGCCGACACCTTCGACAGCGTCGACGAGCTCAAGAAGCTCCTGAACGACACCGGCGTGAAGCGGTTCGGCTCCGGCTGGAGCTGGCTCGTCCATGACGGGACGGGGCTCGCCGTGTACTCGACGGCGAACCAGGACTCGCCGATCTCGATCTCCGACACGCCGCTGCTGGGCATCGACGTCTGGGAGCACGCCTACTACCTCAAGTACCAGAACCGCAGGCCTGAATATCTCGAGACCTGGTGGAACGTCGTCAACTGGGACGCCGTGCAGAAGCGGTTCGACGAGGCGAGCTGATCCCAGCGTACGGCAGATAGGAAGAGGGAGCCGGAGCTCCCTCTAGGCCTAGCGCTTCACAACCGGCTGCGTGGGGCTCCACGCGTCGATGTAGCCGGCCGGCATCTCGATCGCCGGCATGTAGATCCGGATCGACCAGCGGCCGCGCGGAATCACCGAGCGGACGAACGTCAGCCGCATGATCCGGCCGGACTGTTGGCCGAGCTGCAGCTTGCGCACGTTGATCCAGGTGCGCGCGAGCGTGAAGCGCTGCAGATAGACGAACTTGCCGGCGAACGACTGCCCCGCGGTCACGTAGGAGTGGAAATACCCGCTCGTGGAGACGAAGGGGAGGCTGATGGTCGGCTGCACCTGCACGATCACCGAGCTCTCGGCGCCCTTCCACTGCGCCTGGTACGTCGTGTTCAGCTGCGGCGAGACTGCGAACGAGAAGGCGCCGTCGGTCGTGGTCTGAAGCGTCGCGATCACCTGCTTCGTCGTCTGCCCATACGGGAGCTGCACGATCGTGACCGTCTGCCCCGAGCGCTTGCTGTTGATGGCGCCGGTCAGGGTCACCTGCCCCCCGAACTTCACCACCGGCGCAGAGGTGGCCAGCGTCACCTGGGGTGGCGCGCCCTTGACGACGACCGTCCCCTTGAGCGCTGGATGAAGCGCATCGTGATAGTGGTAGGTGCCGCCGTCGCGGAATGTGAAGGTCCAGCTCTGGCCCTTGTTGAGGATCGGCGAGGCGAACTGGCCGCCGTTCGCGACGACCTGGTGGTCAATCGTGTCGGCGTTCTTCCACGTGACCGAGTCGTCCTGATTGACGGTCACGGTCGCCGGGGAGAAACCGGTTCTCGTGATCTGGACCGTCGTGGTGGCGGACGACGCCGGCGCGACCAGCACCAGTGCCATCCCAGCCAAGGCGATCGGAATGAGCCTGCGCATCATGGAACCCCCTTGGTGTTTTCGTGCTTCCTTCCCTTCAGACGTTCAAGACGCGTAAAGGGTTCTTAAGCGTTTGGTTTGGGTCCGGGTTGTGCTCGGAGCCCCCGGTCTGCTGCAATCCAGCGGAGGTGGAATTTCGTAGAGACCCCAAGAGGATGGGCATCAGCGTAGCCTTGCCCGCTGCCATGCCCCATGGCAGTAGCCGGGAAACCACCGGCCGGGACCCGCGGGAGGTCCGCGGGCTGACCGACGGCGACCTCATCCGGCGGGTAGCGCTGCGCGACGCCGACGCCTTCGAGTTGCTGTATCGGCGCTTCGCCCGGCCCGTCTTCGGCCTTGCCCTCCGGCGCCTCGGCGACCGGATGCGTGCCGAGGACGCCGTGCAGGAGACATTCGCGGCGGTCTGGCGCTCGGCGCGAACGTACCGACCGGACCGTGGCGCGGGGGCGCCCTGGCTCTACACGGTCGCGCGCAACGCCATCGTCGACCGGAGCCGGAGCCGCAGCGAGCCGCCGGCCGAAGTCCCGGACACCGCAGCGGTCGAGCCCGGGCCGGATGAGCGCGCCGAGGCGTCCTACGTGGCCTGGCGCGTACACCGCGCGCTCGAAGAGCTGTCCGACAACGAGCGAGACGTGATCGAGCTTGCCTACTACGGGGAGCTCTCGCAAAGCGAGATTGCCGATTTTCTCGGCATCCCACTCGGGACGGTCAAGACGCGCACGCGCGCGGGGCTCGGCCGTCTCGCCGACCTGCTCGAAGGAGAGCTCCAATGAGGCGCGTGCCTGACTTCGACGATCTGGTCGGCAGGGAGGTTCCGGAGGACGAGCGCGAGCGCCTGCGGCGCGCCCACGAGCTGCTCGTCCGGGCCGGGCCCCCGCCCGAGCTCTCACCCGAAATGGATGCCGTGCCCTGGCCGGACGAGTCTCAGACGCCGTTGCGCAAGCCGGCGCGGCAACGGAAGCTCCTGCTCGCCGCCGCGATCGCGACGGCGGCAGTGCTCGGCTTTGTGCTCGGGCAGTCCTCCGGGCCTAGCTCGAGCTCGAGCGCCATCGATCCGGTGCGGGTGGTGAAGCTCGTTGGAACGAAGCTCAACGTCAACGCGCGGGGTACTCTCGAGCTCGGCAAGGCGGACTCGGGCGGCAACTGGCCGATGCTCCTCCACGCCACCGGCCTCCATCGGCTGCCCGAGGGCGGCTACTACGACCTTTATCTGACGAAGGGCGGGAAGCCCGTCGTGCTCTGCGGCAGCTTCAACGCAATGGGCGGCGAGGTCATCGTGCGGTTCAGCGCCGCCTACGACCTCAATCACTTCGACAAGGACGGCTGGGTGATCACGCGCCAACTGCCCCGGAATCACAACCCGAACGAAGTCGTCCTGAAGCCGACGCCTGCCTAGGGCGCGACGCGGTTCGCCGCAACGAAGGCGGCGTGCGTGACCGGCATCTTGGCCGCGAAGAAGTGCTCGACGGCGTCCGCATAGTGGCGGATCTCGCGCTGGGCGGTGTCGGCGGCGCGGAGTGAGACGAAGTTCATCAGCGCCCGCGCGTTGACAGTCCAGAAGAATTCCGTGTACGCGCCGACGGGCATCACCGAGCGCGCGAGCTCACGCGCCACACCTGCATCGACCAGCCGCTCGTAAGTCTCGAACGCATGCTCGTAGACCGCGCGTAGCTCCTCGCGCGTTCGCTCGGCGAGCTCGTCATCCACCGGCTCGAAGGAGTACGCGCCGGGTTTGCCGACCTGGCTCCGCACGTCTTCGGGCTCAGGCACGTAGAAGTCGTCCGTCGCCTTCGCGTAGCGCATCGAGAACTCGTTGAAGGAGCCGACGCGGTGCC
>CATPAS010000331.1 GCA_955652075.1 uncultured Gaiellaceae bacterium
GACGAGATCCGAACGCGCCTCGGCAAGGCCGCCCCGCGCAGAATGTCGTTCGCGCCGGGACCGTTGCCGGAGCCCGCTCACGAGCCCCTGGAGGAGGTCCGCAAGCCGCCTCCGAAGCCGACCCCGGAACACGTTGCGAAAGCCGAGTCACTCACGCGACTGATTCGTGACGAGGAGCTCCGCAAAGTGGTCGCAAAAGCGGCTGCGGCGAGCCTTTCTCGCGACGAGAACGACCGCTCGTTTTGCTAGAATTCAGAGCGCCCGCAAGTAGGGAATTTGCAGGGCTTTTTTCATGACTGAAGCCACTTATACCGCCAAGGACATCACCGTTCTCGAGGGCCTCGAGCCGGTCCGGCTGCGCCCGGGCATGTACATCGGCTCGACGGGCCCCCGCGGGCTTCACCACCTCGTCTACGAGGTCGTCGACAACAGCGTCGACGAGGCCCTCGCCGGACGCAACGACAAGATCGAAGTAACGCTCCACCCGGACAACTCCGTAACGGTCAAGGACTACGGCTCGGGCATCCCGGTCGACCAGATGGAGGACCAGGGAACCTCCGCGCTCACGGTCGTGCTGACCAAGCTGCACGCCGGCGGAAAGTTCGGCGCGGACGGGTCGCCGTACAAGGTCTCCGGCGGGCTCCACGGGGTCGGCGTCTCGGTCGTCAACGCTCTCTCCGCGTGGTTGATCGCGGAGGTGCGCAGAGACGGGAAGCTCTATCGCCAGGAATTCACCCGGGGCGTGCCCAACGCGGACCTGGCAGTGGTCGGCGAGGCCGAGAAGGGCGACACCGGCACGACGATCTCGTACCTGCCGGACGCGGAGATCTTCGAGGAGCTCGAGCTCTCGGCCGAAACGCTCCAGCAGCGGCTGCGCGAGACGGCCTTCCTCACGCGTGGCCTGCGGATCGTCCTGACCGACGAGCGTGCCGGCGGCGAGGAGATCGAGTTCCACTACGAAGGTGGGATCAGAGACTTCGTCGCGCATGTCAACGGAGCGAAAGACTCGATTCACAAGAGCATCGCGTACTTCGAAGGAGAGAACGAGCAGGGCAAAGTCGAGGTTGCGATGCAGTGGAACGCGTCGTACCAGGAGTCGGTCTACACGTTCGCCAACAACATCAACACGCACGAGGGCGGCTCTCACCTGT
Organism: uncultured Gaiellaceae bacterium; assembly: GCA_955652075.1. GTDB lineage: Bacteria > Actinomycetota > Thermoleophilia > Gaiellales > Gaiellaceae > 3-1-20CM-4-69-9. Next base: position 1,152 of record CATPAS010000331.1, read on the forward strand.
CGGGATTCAACGCGGCGCTCACACGTACGCTGAACAAGGTCGCACGCGACATGGGCCTGCTCAAGGAGAAGGAGGACAATCTCGAGGGTGAGGACGTACGCGAAGGACTCGCCGCGGTGGTGTCGGTGAAGCTGCAGGACCCGCAGTTCGAAGGCCAGACGAAGACGAAGCTCGGCAATCCGTGGGTCAAGGGGTTCGTCGAGTCCAGCGTCAACGCGAAGCTCTCCGAGTTCCTCGAAGAGAATCCGACCGACGCCAAGCAGATCATCCAGAAGGCGATCTCTGCCGCTCGCGCCCGTCAAGCGGCGCGCAAGGCGCGCGACCTGACACGGCGCAAGGGCGCCTTCGGGGGCGAGATTGCGAAGAAGTTCGCCGACTGCCAGGTGCGCGACCCCGAGCTCGCGGAGATGTTCATCGTCGAGGGCAACTCGGCCGGCGGCGCCGCGAAGGATGCGCGCGACAAGTCGAACCAGGCGATCCTGCCGCTGCGCGGCAAGATCATCAACTCCGAAAAGAACCGGATCGACAAGGTCCTGTCGAACTCCGAGGTGCAGCTGCTCGTCCAGGTGATCGGCACGGGAATCGGCGAGGAGTTCGACATCGCGAAGCTGCGTTACCACCGCGTCATCGTCATGACGGACGCCGATGTCGACGGCGCCCACATTCGGACGCTCGTGCTCACCTTCCTGTACCGCCACATGCCGGAGCTGTTCGAGCGCGGGCACGTGTACATCGCGGTTCCGCCGCTCTACCTCGCGCGCTTCGGCAACCAGTCGAATTATCTGGAGAAGGACTCACAGCTCGAGGAGCTGCTCGTGCGCGAGCGCTTCGGCGATCTCGAGATCAAGGCACGCGGTGGAGTCGAGGTGAAGCTGACCCAGGCTCGCTACGCGCGGTTCGCCCGCACGCTGACGGAGTATCAGGGCTGGGCCGCACGCTTGCGCGCCGACTTCGGGCCGCAGGCGGCGGACTTCGTTCTCTCGCACCGTCTGGTCGAGAGCGAGGCATCCACTCCCGCGGAGGCCGTGAAGGCGATCGACGGTGCGGCGGCGAACGGCTACGCGTTGAAGCCGGAGGCCGACGCGGAAGCGCTCCGGATCAGAGTGATCGAGATCGAGACGAGCGCGATGCAGAACATCGTGGTCCCGGCCGAGCTGTTTGCGTCACCGATCTACGATCGGGTGCGGAAGACCTACGGCAGGCTCGCCGACATCGTGGGCGGGCTGCCGCCCTTCTCCCTGAAGCACGGCAAGCAGAGCCACGAAGCGCTCACCTTCGAAGATCTGCGCGACGGTGCGCTCACGCTCGCGAAGAGCGGGTTGCAGATCACGCGGTTCAAGGGGCTCAGCGAGATGAATGCGCCGGAGCTCTGGGCGACCACGATGGATCCCGGTCGCCGCATGCTGATTCGCGTCGATGTCGAGGACGCCGCCGCCGCCGACCTCTGGTTCTCGCGGCTGATGGGCGACGAGGTCGAGCCTCGCCGGCTCTTCATCGAGCAGAACGCGTTGGAGGTAAGGAACCTGGATGTCTGACCTGACGAACGAGCCGCTCGGCGCCGGCCGAGTCGAAACGCGTGAGCTTGATCAGGAAGTTCGCACGAGCTTTCTCGATTACGCGATGAGCGTGATCGTCAGCCGCGCCCTGCCCGACGTGCGCGACGGGCTCAAGCCCGTGCACCGGCGTGTGCTCTACGCGATGCACGAGGCCGGCCTGCAGCCGAACCGGCCCACGCGCAAGTCGGCCCGTGTCGTCGGCGACGTGATGGGCAACTACCACCCGCACGGCGACTCCGCGATCTACGACGCGCTCGTTCGGCTGGCGCAGCCGTTCTCGATGCGCTACCCGCTCATCGACGGCCAGGGGTTCTTCGGCTCGGTCGACGGTGATCCCGCCGGAGCTATGCGCTACACGGAATGTCGGCTCTCGCGCATGGCGACGGAGCTTTTGCGCGACATCGACGCGGACACGGTCGACTTCGAGCCGAACTACGACGAGTCGCGGCGGCAGCCGACTGTGCTCCCGGCACGGTTCCCGAACCTGCTGGTCAACGGCTCGTCCGGCATCGCCGTCGGAATGGCGACGAACATTCCGCCGCACAATCTCGGCGAGGTCGTCGATGCGATCATCGCGATGATCGAGGATCCGGAGATCGACGTCGAGCGGCTCTCGCAGCACATCAAGGGCCCGGACTTTCCCACGGGCGGATCCATCGTCGGCCGTGGTGGCATCCGCGACGCGTACCGGTCCGGCCGCGGTCGCATCTTCGTCCGCGGACGCGCCCACATCGAGCAGCTTCGCGGCGGCAAGAGCGCGATCATCATCACCGAGCTCCCGTACGGCGTGCGCAAGGCCGGTGAGGGCGGAGTGATCGAGAAGATCGCCGACCTCGTCAAGGCCGGGACCTTGACCGAGGTCCCGATGTCGGACGACGCGCTCCAGGACCACTCCGACAAGGAGGGGATGCGCATCTATGTGGAGCTGAAGCGCGAGGCGGTTCCGCAGGTCGCCTTGAACAAGCTCTTCAAGCTGACGCCGCTGCAGACGACCTTCGGCTACAACGCGGTCGCGCTCGTCGACGGCGTGCCGAAGACGCTTTCGCTGCTCGAGTTGATCCGGCACTACCTCGTCTACCAGCGCGAGGTCGTCACTCGCCGGTCGAAGTACGAGCTGCGGCAGGCGGAAAAGCGGGCGCATGTCCTCGAGGGCTACCTCAAGGCGCTCGACTCGCTCGACGCCGTCATCGCGCTCATCAGGGCCGCCGCCGACACCGACGCCGCCCGCACCGGCCTCATGCGCGAGTTCGACCTCTCCGAGATCCAGGCTCAGGCGATTCTCGATCTACGCCTGTCGCGGTTGACGAAGCTCGCGCGCGAAGAGATCCAGGCGGAGTTCAACGACCTGCAGGAGCGCATCGCGGAGCTCCGCACGATCCTCGGCGACCCCGCGCGAATCGACGGCGTGATCAAGGAGGAGCTGCTCGAGCTGAAGGAGATCTACGGCAAGTCAGACGACCGCCGCACGGAGATCGTGCAGGCCGAAGATGAGCTCGAGCTCGAGGATCTGATCGCGGAAGAGGACATGGTGATCGCGATCACGCGCTCGAACTACATCAAGAGGCTGCCGGTGACGACGTATCGCGAGCAGCGGCGCGGCGGCATCGGTGTCATGGGCATGGATCTGAAGGACGAGGACTACATCGAACATCTATTCGTCGCGTCCACGCACGATTACATCCTCTTCTTCACGAACGTCGGCAAGGTCTACCGGCTGAAGGTGCACGAATTGCCGCTCGGCTCGCGCCAGTCCAAGGGCCGTGCGATCCAGAACCTGCTGCCCTTCCGGCAGGACGAGCAGGTGCGCGCAGTCGTGCAGACACGTGACTTCAAGGAGGCCGAGTACCTCGTCTTCGCGACGAAGAACGGCGTCGTGAAGAAGACGCGGATGTCCGCCTACAACACGCCGCTGCGCTCCGACGGGATCATCGCGATCAAGATGCGCGAAGGTGACGAGCTCGTCGGTGTCCGGCATGCTTCGGGGACCGAAGACGTCCTGATGGTGTCGCGCAAGGGCCAGGCGATTCGCTTCCACGAGACCGACGTGCGGCCGATGGGAAGGGATGCGTCCGGCGTGCAGGGCATGCGGCTACGCGCAAACGATGAAGTGATCGCGGTCAACATCGCCCACGACGACGCGGATGTTCTCGTGGTGACGGAGAACGGCTACGGCAAGCGCACCCCGGTCCGCGAATATCCCGTGAAGGGCCGCGGTGGGCTTGGGGTCAAGACGGTGCAGCTGACGGAGGCGAAGGGGCAGCTGGCCGGCTCACGCGTCGTGCGCGACGGGTACCAGGTGATGCTCATCTCCGACGGGGGCACGGTGATCAAGATGTCGGTCGACGACATCAAGCGGTCCGGCCGTTCCACCCAGGGCGTGATTGTGATGCGATTGCGCGAAGGGGAGCACGTCTCCAGCCTGGCGCCCGTCGTCGAGTCCGCGGAGGACAAGAACGAGGTCACGATCATCCCGGAAGCTCTTCCCCAGGCGTAGGCCCCCCACGGCACAGACCTCGGCCAACCGGTGGGTACCCCAAAAGGGGGAGATTTTGAATCCACCCCTTCCCGATCAGGAAAAAGAGCGGTATACCTTTGAAATGAGGGGTACAGCCGCGGAGAAAGGCAAGGACGACATGGTTGTCAGCAGGCAGGTCGACCTTCTCGAGCCGATCGATCTCGCCGAGCACCTGGGCAAAGTGGAGCTCTATCTCGGTCAGGTCTGCCAGATCGCCGGC